>NZ_JALFGV010000008.1:0-9560 GCF_022777125.1 Lawsonibacter sp. | reverse complement strand
GTCCACGTCGTGGCTCTTGATGCACAATGGGAACGCGTCCACCCCCCCGAACTCCTTGAACAGCACGCACTTGCCCTCCATAACGGGCATCCCCGCTTCCGGACCGATGTCCCCCAGCCCCAGCACCGCGCTGCCGTCGGTCGCCACCAGGCACATGTTCCAGCGCCGCGTCAGCTCATAGCTCTGGTCCACGTCCTTCTGGATCTCCAGGCACGGCTGGGCCACGCCCGGCGTATAGGCCAGGCTCAGGTCGTTTTTGTCCTTCACGGGCACGGTGGAGATCACTTCGATCTTGCCCCGCTTGGCGTAATGCAGCTTCAGGCTTTCTTCCGCGATCGGTGTCATTGGCGTCACGCTCCTTATCTTTCTTTGATTGATCCGAACCTGCGCGTTTTCAGCAGATGATCAGGCCGTTGGGCGTGGTGGTCACCCGCTCGCAGCCGTCCTTGGTGATGAGGAAGTTGCTGCAGGCCAGTCCCACCACCTTGCCGTCCACCGCGCCGGGGTGGCAGGCCACGTACATGTTCTCCGCCAGGGCCATGGTCTCGGCAGGAACAAAGGCGGGCCGCTCCACCATGTCGTATCCCTGGCCATGGCCGAAGAGCCGCCCTTCGGGCAGATAGCCGTGGGCCACCAGGTACTCGTTGTTGGCCCGGAACAGGTCGGGGCACTTGGCGCCCGGCTTCATCATGGAGGCGATCAGATCCAGGCACTTGGCCGCGGTATCCGCAGCCTGCACATACTCCTTGGGCGGCTCGCCCAGCACCAGGGTGCGCAGCGCCTCGCTGTAGTAGCCCCCGGGGCCGTTGAGCTCGATGAGGCAGAACATCTTGTCCCCCATTTTGGTGCGGCGGTACTGCCAGGGCACCACGCCCTTCACCGGGGTGTTGGGATCGGTGCCGATGGACACGTTGATGATACACTCAGCGCCCAGTTCCCCGCCCAGAGCCCGGATATCGTTGGTGATCTCATATTCATAGCGGTCAGGCCGGAAAATGGCGGGCATGGCCGCGTATACCTTGTCATGCACGGCGGCGGACCAGCGGATCCGCTCGATCTCCTCCGGGCTCTTGATGGCCTTGATGTAGTCCACCAGCTCGGTGGCGTCCACAAACTCCACCCCGCCGAGTTCTTCGGTCAGGTATTTATACATGCTGGCGGGGATGGTAGCCAGCGCCACGAAGCCCACTTTCCGGTAATTGCGGCGTTTGATGCTCTCGATCATCAGGTCGGGCACGTAGCGGTCGGTGTAGCAGAGGGTCGGCATCATGGGGGTGGCGGGGGCTTCCCCCACGCCCCGGGCCAGCTCGGCCGCGATGCTGCGGGTCCCTACGCCGCCGTGGCCGATAAAGGTCATCTCGTCCTCCCGGTGGAACAGGACGGACAGCGGGTAATCCGCCAGCGGGATATCGGTAAACCAGCGCAGATAGCCGCCCAGCATATTGTCGTAGCCGTTGATCACCAGGCAGTCGATGTCCTGCTCCGTCATTTTGGCCCGCACCGCGCTCCAGCGCCGCTCCAGTTCCTCGTTGGAGATGTGGTAGCGGTAACGCTCCGGCATGTCGTGAACCATAAGTTGGAATCCCCCTTATTTCATTTTGTGAAATCTTATTTCAATCTTTACCTATCATACCACCGCTCCCCGGATTTTGTCAACGCCTTCCTGCGAGAATCTTTGCCTTTCAGGGGGAGGCAGAGCCGGACGCCGCGCGCGGTGATCCGGTCAAATCCAAGATTTTTCGTGCAAAAAATCTGCCGAAAATCGTTGGATGCGCAATCTTCGGCAACGCTTTCTCTTGAATCACTCTATAAAATCCAATTTTAAAATAGTACCTGCTGAGGAAACTGCCTTGCGGTTTCTTCGCACGGCAGCCGCCGTGTCACCGCTGCAGCGGGGCATAAACCGTCCCGCCGGGAGGTGCGCGGGCCGTCCCGCCCGGACTCCTAGTCCCCGAACAAAGCCAAAGGGCCCTGAAAGTCTTGGCTTTCAAGGCCCTTTGGCTTTGTTCGGCACCCATTGCACCCCGCCTGGAGAGGTTCAGCCCGGGTAAGACGCCTTCGCCGGCGCGCTGAGGCGCTCATAGAGCGCCGTCTCCCGGCGGAGCTTTGCGGCCAGTTCCGCGCTGTCGAAGCCCGGCGCGGCCCGCCACCGCCAGTTGCCGCCCACGGTGGAGGGGGTATTCATCCGCCCCTCGCTGCCCAGCCCCAGCAGATCCTGCATCTGCACCACGGCGGTATCCGCCGTGCTGGCCCAGGCCGCGCGCATCATACCCCAGTTGGCCCCGTCCGGGTCGTTCAGGCGCAGATAAGCGCGGGCGTAGGCCGCATCCTCCGGGGTAATGGAGGCCAGCCAGCCCAGGGCGGTGTCGTTGTCGTGGGTCCCCACGTACACGACGCTGTTTCGGGGGTAATGATGGGGCAGATAGACCGAGCCGCTGCCGTCCCGGCTGTCGAAGCCGAACTCCAGCACCTTCATGCCGGGAAACCCGCAGTCGTCCCGCAGCCGGTGTACCGATTCCGTCAGGTAGCCCAGGTCCTCCGCAATGATGGGCTTGGGCCCCACCGCCTCCTCCACGGCCTGGAACAGCGCCCGGCCCGGTCCCTGCCGCCAGCGGCCGTTCCGGGCGGTCGCCTCCCCGTAGGGCACCGCGTAATAGGAATCGAATCCCCGGAAATGATCGATGCGCAGCACATCGTAGATTTCGTACTGATAGGCCATGCGCCGTTTCCACCAGGCATAGCCGTCCCGGCTCATGGCGTCCCAGTCGAACAGCGGATTGCCCCAGAGCTGCCCGTCGGCGGAAAAGCCGTCGGGCGGCACGCCCGCCACCTCATGGGGCAGACGGTCCCCGTCCAGCTGAAACTGCTCCGGGTGGGCCCATACGTCCACGCTGTCGCCGGAGACATAGATGGGCAGGTCCCCGATGATCCGCACGCCCCGTCTGCCGGCGCAGTCCTTCAGCGCCCGCCACTGGCGAAAGAAAAGGAACTGCACCCCTTTCCAGAAGGAAATATCCTCCCCCAGGGCCCGCCGCGCCCGTTCCAGCGCCAGCGGCTCCCGATTGCGCAGGGGCGCCTCCCAGTCCTGCCAGGCCGCGCCGCCGTGGGCGCCCTTCAGCGCCATAAACAGAGCGTAATCCTCCAGCCAGAAGGAGTTGTTCTTACAAAAAACAGCAAACTCCGCCGGCGGCGCGGCCAGCAGCCGGGCACAGGCCTTGCGCAGCACCGGGTAGCGCCGTTGGTACAGAAGGCCGTAGTCCACCGCCAGCGCCTGCGCGCCCCAATCCAGCGGCACATACTCCTCCGCCCGCAGCAGGCCGTCCGCGGCCAGATCGTCCAGATCGATCAGATAGGGGTTTCCCGCAAAGGTGGAAAAGCTCTGGTAGGGGGAATCGCCAAAGCTGGTGGGACAGATGGGCAGCAGCTGCCAGTAGGTCTGTCCCGCCGCCTCTAAAAACTCCAGAAAGCGCCGTGCCGCCGCCCCCATGGTCCCAACCCCGAAGGGCGACGGGAGGCTGGTCAGGTGCATCAGGATACCGCTTGCTCTCACATGGATCAGGCCCTTTCCTCTCTCAATTCCCGCGTGCTCTCCCCCGGCAGGAAGCGGTAGGGGATCAGCTCGTGGACCGCCCCCTCCCCCTCGCACACCTGCCGGAGCAGGATCTCCACGCTCCGCCGGGCCATGGTCTCGGCATCCTGGCGGACGGTGGCGAGCTTCGGCACCAAATAGCCGCCCAGCTCGATCCCGTCAAAGCCGACCACGGAGATATCCTCCGGCACGCCCAGCCCCCGGTCATGGAGGGCCCGGATGGCCCCCACCGCCTGCACGTCGGACATGGCGAACACGGCGGTGAGCTCCGGCATCCGGTCCAGCAGATGCCCCATGGCCTCATAGCCGCTGGACATGGCAAAGCGGCTGATCTCATACTGGCGCTCCGCGTCAAAGGCAAGGCCGTGCTCCGCAAACGCCTGCTGCACGCCGAGAAAGCGGGTATACGCAGTGTTGGACGCCTCCATGCACCCGCCGATGATGCCGATCTTCCGATGTCCCAGCGCCATCAGCCGCTCCACCGCCTCCCGGGCCGCTCTGGCGTCGTCGGTGCTGACGCTGGACAGGTTGGCAAAGCCCAGGCCGGCAGCCGAGTTGGTCACCAGCACGCAGGGCACGCGGACGGGCTGGAAGGCAGCGCGGAACAGCTCCAGATTGGACCCCAGAAACAAGATGCCCTGGGGCCGGCGCTCGCGGCAGACCTGGCGGGCCTGCTCCACCTCGTCGTGGTCCTCGTCCAGATAATAGACGGTACTCGGGTACCCGCTGTCCCGCAGCAGAGCCTGGATATGCTCCACGATGTCGGCAAAGAGCATATTCCGGGAACCCTTGATAATGATGGCCACGCCGCTGCTGGACTGCTGCTTGAGGTGCTTGGCATTGCTGTTGCGTTTGAAGTGGTGCTCCTCCACCACCGCCAGCACCCGCTGCCGCGCCGCGTCGGACACATTGGGGCGGTCGTTGAGCACCCGCGATACGGTCCCCACGGCGTAGCCGGACAGCTGAGCGATATCTTTGATGGTCATCCCCTTCACCTCCATACTGCTTCCGGGCACGCTCAGCCCTTGACCGCTCCGGCCACCACGCCCTTGATGATGTGCTTTTGTCCCAGCAGATAGACTACCACGATGGGGAAGATGGTCAGCATGATGCAGGCCATCATGGGCCCCATCTCCACCCGGCCGTAGCTGCCCCGGAAGTACTGGATCAGCATGGAGATGGTGCGGTACTTCTTAATGTCCAGCACCAGCGTGGGCAGCAGATAGTCGTTCCACACCCACATGGCCTCCAGAATGCCCACGGATACCATGGTGGGGCGCAGGATGGGGAAAACCACCTTGAAATAGGTCTGGATGGGATTGCAGCCGTCGATCATGGCGGCCTCTTCGATCTCAACGGGGATGGTCTTCATAAACCCGGTGAACATAAACACCGCCAGCCCCGCGCCGAAGCCCAGATAGATGATGCAGATGTTCCAGGGCGTGTTGAGCCTGAGCTTATCCGCCAGGGAGGAGAGGGTGAACATGACCATCTGAAAGGGGACCACCATAGAGAACACGCACAGATAGTACATGACCTTGGAGGCCGCGGAGTTGACCCGCGTGATGTACCAGGCGCACATGGAGCAGCAGATCAGAATGAGCACCACCGAGGACACGGTGATAAAGGCGGTGTACCCGAAGGAGACCAGAAAGCCCTTGGCGCCGATGGCGTTTGCATAGTTGCTCAGGCCCGCGAAGGTGTCCGCGGTGGGCAGGGTAAAGGCCCCCGAGGTGGTGATGGCGGTCTCCACCTTCAGCGAATTCATAAAGACCATAAAGATGGGGTACAGATAGATCACGCACACGACGGTCATCAGCGCCGTCCAGAATGGGCTGTTGGCAAAAGAGCGGCGTTTGCTTTTCATCACTGCTGCACCTCCCGGGAGCGGGTAGCCCGCAGCTGGATGAGGCCGATGGCCACCACCAGCACGAAGAAGATGACCGCTTTGGCCTGTCCGATGCCCTTCCACTGGGGCCCGGAGCGGGCGTAAAAGGTGTTGTAGATATTGTAGGCCAGCATCTCGGTGGTGTGGCTGGGCTCGCCCTTGGTAAGGGCCAGGTTCTGGTCAAAGAGCTTAAAGGAATTGGTCAGGGTCAAAAACACGCAGATGGTGATGGAGGACATGACCATGGGGATCTTGATCTTCCATAGCGTCTGCCAGGAGGTGGCCCCGTCGATCTGGGCGGCCTCCAGCAGGTCGCCGGGCACGGACTGGAGGCCCGCGATATAGATGATCATCATATAGCCGATCTGCTGCCAGGCCATAAGGATGATCAGCCCCCAGTACCCGGCTGCGGTATTCAGGGCCAGCAGGGGCTTGCCCGCCAGGGAGAGCACGCAGTTGATCAGGATCTGCCAGATGTAGCCCAGCACAATGCCGCCGATGAGGTTGGGCAAGAAAAAGATGGTGCGAAACACATTGGTGCCCTTGATGGCCCGGGTCAGCAGCAGGGCCACCAGAAAGGCCAGCACGTTGATCACCACGGTGCTCACCGCGGCAAAGAGGACGGTGAACCAGAAGGAGTAGGTGAAGGTGCTGTCCGCAAAGGCCTTCAAATAATTGCCGATGCCCACCACCTGCGCATTGCCCACCGTGGTGAACCTGCAGAAGGACAGATAGAGCCCCTGGACAAAGGGGATGAGAAAGCCGATGATAAAGGCCGCCAGGGTAGGCAGGACGAAGATGGGGAAATACCGTTTGAGCGCTTTTTCCATGGTGGGTGTTCCCTCCTTTTCTCGGGTCGGGCCCGGTATGCCGTACGCCGGCAAAGCCGGGTCCGCAGCTCCGGTAGCCTTGGATAAAGGCGCGTTCGGCCGCGCCCTCATCGAAAGCCGCCGGGTTTGGAAAAGGGGGAGCCAACGCTCCCCCTTTTCCGGCGGTAACAGCCTCAGCCCTGGCTGAGCTGATATTCAGTGGCCCAGCCGTCCACAAAGGCGGAGACCACGCCGTCCCAATTGGCGTCGGTCTGGTCGGCGGCGTAAGCGGTAAGGGCGGAGCCCACGCCGTTCTTCCACTCCTCAGAGGGCATGGTGGGGAAGCACCAGTCCACGGACTTCTTGCCGGCGGCGATGTACTGGTCCGCGATCCCGACCAGGTAATTGGTGGAGGGCTTGGCGGACCGGAAGGGGCAGACAAAGCCCATGTCGTCGGCCAGGGAAGTGGTGCCGGTCTCAGAGGTGACGACCCAGTACAGGAAGTCCAGGGTCGCCTGGATGTCGGCGGGGTCGGCCTGGCTGTTGACGCACCAGTAGTTCTCAGAGCCGGTGCACAGGCCCTGGTTCTCCTCGCCGTCCACGCCGATGTAGATGGGCAGCATATCCAGGTTCTCGTCGCCCAGGGAGGATACGTCGCCGTAAGCCCAGGTGCCGTTCTGATAGAACACGGCCTGGCCGTTCACGAACTCCGCGACCGCGTCGTCGCCGGTCTTGGCGGAGAGCTCGGCGGGAGCGCAGGTGGCGTTGTTGATGTACAGGTCCCAGATGGCGCGGTAGTTGTCCAGATAGGTGCCGTTGATGGCGTCGGCGTGCACGCCCTCGGCCTCGTACTCATAGTAGATGGGCAGGTTGGCCAGATGGGTCTTGAAGCGCCAGTCGGAGGAGCCGTCCATACCGGCGGAGGTGAACGCGGAGAAGCCCAGCTCGTCCTTGCGGGCGGTGATATCTTCCGCCACGGCCTTCAGCGCGGCGAAGTCGGTGATCTCGTCCATGGAGTGGCCGGCCTGCTCCAGCAGCGCCTTGTTGACGATGATGCCGTAGGTCTCGATGACATAGGCGATGCCGTAGACCGCGTCTGCGTCCTTCAGGGCGAAGTCGTCGCTGGTCAGCTCGCCGTACAGGGCGGAGCCGGACAGGTCATAGCAGTAATCCTTCCAGTTGGCCAGCCCCACGGGGCCGTTGACCTGGAAGAGCGTGGGAGCCTCGCTCTTGCCCATCTCAGCCATCAGTTGGGTCTCGTATTGACCGGACGCCGCGGTGACCACGGTGACGGGCACGCCGGTCTCGGCGGTGTAGGCTTCGGCCAGGGCCTGCCACTGCTCATCCTGCTCGGGCTTGAAGTTCAGGTAATAGACGGAGCCGTCCGCAGCGGGGGCTGTGGTCTCGGGAGCGCCGGTCTCCGGCGCGGCGGTGCCGGGCGCAGGGGTGCCGGAGGTCCCCCCTCCGCCGCATCCGGCCAGCAGGCCAATGAGCATTGCGCCGGAAAGTGCAAGAGCAAACAGTCGCTTTTTCATTCTGATATTCCTCCTGTTCAGTATGGTTGCGGATGGTTGGAAACGTTTCATGGAAACGTTTCCAACTCCTGCGTTTCTATGCGACTCCCCTTTCTCCAAAAATGCAAGCGGATTTTGCACACTTTCCATAATTTTAGCATTTCACCAAATTTTCATTCGTCTAAGTTGTACAAAACGCCGTCTCTTTTTTTCGCTTCGCCCCGGGCCCATCCTCCCCCATTGCCCTGCGGCCTAAAACACGCTATAATAGTGGCCATGGAATCCATGGTTTTGCGGCCGATGCGCGCGGCGCCAGCCGCATCCAGCGGAAGCAGGCGCCTGAAATGGCAAAACGGAACGCCCGCAACACCCGGGGCAGGATCGTAGGGGCGGCGTGGCAGTTGTTTTATGAGCAGGGCTACGAGCATACTACGGTAGAAGAGATCATCGAGCTCTCCCACACCTCCAAGGGCTCCTTTTACCACTACTTTGACGGCAAGGACGCCCTTCTGAGCACGCTGAGCGACCTGTTTGACAAGAAGTACGAGACCCTGCGGGCGGCCATGGACCCCTCCATGCCCGCTCTGGAGCAGCTGCTCTTCCTGAATGCGGAGCTGTTTTCCATGATCGAAAACAGCGTGTCCATGGAACTTCTGGCCCGTCTGCTGTCCACTCAGCTGGTCACCAGCGGGGAAAAGCATCTGCGGGACCATAAGCGCACCTATTACCGCCTGCTGCGGCGTATCATCGCCGACGGCCAGGCCAGGGGAGAGCTCTCCACACGCCGCAGCGTCAACGAAATGGTAAAGCTCTACGCCCTGTGTGAGCGCGCCTTGATGTACGACTGGTGCCTGTGCGGCGGGGAATACTCCCTGCGGGACTATGCCGCCTCCGTACTTCCGAATTTTTTGAGCGGCTTTCTGCCTGAAGTTTAGTCTCTTTTTCGTCTGTCTGTTTTTCCCTGATCCTTTAATAAAAACCGCATTTTTATTATGTAGGGTATAGACTGCAGTCTATACCCCATTCTGTATTGTAGTCTATTTTTGCCGTGGTATGATAACCCCATTCTTGTTTCGCCCGGCCCTGCGCGGTGTGTGCCGCAGGCGGGCGGAAACGGTACTTTGGGGAGGGAATGCAATGACCACGGAACAATTCTGCATCATCTCAGCCATCGTCATCTACCTTTTGGGGATGGTCTATGTGGGCTTTTACTTCAGCCGTAAGGGCGGCGGCTCGTCTTCCGACGAGTTCTACCTGGGCGGGCGGAAGCTGGGGCCCATCGTCACCGCCATGAGCGCGGAAGCTTCGGACATGAGCAGCTGGCTGCTCATGGGCCTGCCCGGCGTGGCCTACTTGTGCGGCATTGCCGACGCAGGCTGGACTGCCATCGGCCTGGCCGTGGGCACCTATCTGATCTGGCTCATCGTGGCAAAGCGGCTGCGCCGCTATTCCACCCAATTGGGCGCCATCACCATCCCCAGCTTCTTTTCCCTGCGTTACCGGGACGAGCGCCACGTGCTCACCTGCATCGCCGCCATCCTCATCCTTATTTTCTTCATTCCCTACACCGCCTCCGGCTTCAAGGCGGTGGGCACTCTGTTCAACCGGCGGCGCGTGGGACCTCTATGAACTGCTGCCCGCCTTTCTGGTGGCCTGCGCGGCCATCGTGGCCGTATCCCTGCTCACCCCGCCCCCTCCTGCGGAGATCTGCGGGACCTTCGAGCAGGTCAGGCACACGAAGTGACAACCGCCCCGCCGGC
>NZ_JALFGV010000057.1:0-9251 GCF_022777125.1 Lawsonibacter sp. | reverse complement strand
CAGGCTATATGAGCTGGAAGATCCGCGCCGCTTCCTGGGCGGAGTTTCCGGAGACTCAGAAGTGGTTCGCCGTGGGAGAATGCATGTCCCATCTGGATCATCTGGCCGCCCTGGGGCGGATCGAGCGGCGCACCGCAGACGGGCGTGCGGCCTACTTTGCGCGCTCCTGACCGCCCCTCAAAGCCGCCCCCCGATATACAAGCGGCCTAATTTGATTCCGCCGCCTGCGGGCGGCGGAACTCTGCGAGGCGGGCAATGACGATACTCTTTCCGCACACTGAGCCGCCCCCGCCGGTTTTCCGGCGGGGGCGGCTCGTTCACACCAGCGGCGCCACCACCCGCAGGATGGAGCGCAGAAATTTCCGGGGCCAGGAGTGGCCGCGGCACTGTTCCAGGGTGACCGCCTGGCTCCGGGCCTGGGTCGCCAGGAAATCCGCCTTGATCTCCAATACCGTAGGGTCATTGCAAAGCCAAACTCCATCCTCAAAATGCAGGAACATGCTGCGGTAGTCCAGGTTGATGGAGCCTACCGTGCCGTAACGATCGTCCACTGCAAAATTTTTCGCGTGGACAAAGCCGGGCGTGTATTCAAAAATCTGTACGCCCGCCTCCAGCAAGGGCTGGTAGTGGGCGCGGGTCAGCTCAAAGACCAGGCGCTTGTCCGGGACGTGGGGCGTGATGATGCGCACGTCCACCCCGGCCTTGGCCGCGTTGCACAGGGCGGTATTCACACTGTCGCTGACGATCAGGTAAGGCGTCATGATATAAACATAATTCTGCGCCTTGTTGATGAGGTTCAGGTATACCGTCTCCCCCACCGCCTCGTTATCCAGCGGGTTGTCCGTATAGGGCTGCACGAAATGGTTCCCGCCCGGCTCTGCCCCGGCAGGCGGCGCAGGCGCCCGGAAGCGGTCATAGTCCTCCTCTACCTCCCGGATGTATTCCCACATCGTCAGGAACATCACCGTCATGCTCCAAGCCGCCGCCCCCTTGACCTGGATCGCGCTGTCCTTCCAGTGCCCATAGCGCGGCTTGGCATTGATATACTCGTCGGCCAGGTTAATGCCGCCGGTAAAGGCGGTGTGCCCGTCGATGATGCAGAATTTCCGATGGTCCCGGTTGTTCATGCGGATGGAGAGCACCGGTTTGAAGCGGTTGAACGAGCAGCAGGGGATGCCGGTCTCGGCCTCCAGCTTCCGGTCATACCGCATCGGCAGCGTGGGCAGGCACCCCACATCGTCGTAGATGATGCGCACATCCACGCCCGCAGCGTGCTTTTCCTTGAGGATCTCCAGCACAGAGTCCCAGAAGATACCGGGAGCGATGATAAAGTATTCAAGGAAAATATAGCGCCTTGCATGGCGCAGCTCCTCCAGCATCACCGGAAACGCGTCGTCCCCCAGCGGAAAATAGCGGGTATCGGTATTGGTATAGGCGGGACAGTGGGCATACCGCTCCAGGTAACGGGACTGGATCACCGCATCCATTCCAAAGCCCGAAAGGGATTCCGCCTTACAGTCCTGCTCCAGCACCTCGATCATCTTGCGGTCCATTCCCTGCATTTTCCGCCGCATCCGCGCGGAAAGACGGTTGCCGCCGCACAGCAGGTACACCAGCCAGCCGAAGACCGGGAAAATGAGGATCGGGATGATCCAGGCGATCTTATACCCCGGGTCCGTCTGCCGGGAGACGATGATCAGTACCGCCAGGATGGACAGGATCACACAGTTCCAATAAAAATAAACGAAAAAGGCGGAAAAAAACACCATGGACACCAGCAGCAATGCCGCCTGGAAAACGATCAGGGCCGCAATCAGCACCGTCCGGTTGAAGATCAGCGAGGTGAGCTTTTTAATATTCACAGGTAGGCCTCCTCACTTCACGACGACATTTTCCGCCCCCAGCAGTTCCTCCAGCTCCCGTACCAGGGCCGGATGGACCACCACCGGAGTGGGGCTCGTCCACTGGTTTTCCGCCTCGAACTTTGCCTTGAACAGCTCCTCTCCCGGGAACATGGTCAAAATCAGCTGGATCTTTTTCCAGCGGGGGTCGTCCATACTGGGCACACGGATGTAAAGCTTTTTTGCTTTTCCACTCTCTTCGGAAGCGGCGGGTGCGGCTGTGCCCGCCTGCTCCAGAGGGCGCACCCGGTCGCACATGAGCTGGGGCGCCTTCTCGTCCCGGACGGAGATGCGCCCCTCCGCCAGGATGGGCATATTCTCTTTCAGATAAGGCCCGCACTCCGCCAGCACCCGTGCAAAAACCAGCATCTCCAGCGAGCCGGTGTCGTCCTCCAGCGTTACGTAGGCCATGAGCGTATTGTTCCGGGTGGTCTTGGTCTTGGAGGCCGTCACGACTCCGGCCAGCGTGAGGCGCTGGCCGTCCCGGTAGGCGCTGGGCCCGCTCTCCTGCTCAAAGTCGGAGAGCACGCCGCCGATGGGCGCCGCCTGGAAGCGCTTGGCCAGGTCCCGGTATTCGTCCATGGGATGGCCGGTGAGATAAAGGCCGGTGGTCTCCTTTTCCATACGCATCAGCTGACTGCGGCTGTACTCCGGGAGATTCTTCAGGTGCATCGCCGGGGCGGACTCCGTCACGTCCCCTCCCCCGCCGAACAGGTCAAACTGGCCTTCCAGGTTCTTGCGGCGGGTCTGGGCGATCTGGTCCACCACCGACTCGCACACGTCCAGCAGCTGGGAACGATAGACGCCCATGCTGTCAAACGCCCCGCATTTGATGAGGTTCTCCAGCACCCGCTTGTTCAGGTCCGCGTCAAACAGGCGCTGGCAGAAGTCCGGAAAACTGGAAAAGGCTCCCGCCTGTTCCCGCTCCGCCAGCACGGCGTTGATGAATCCCCGCCCTACGCCCTTGACCGCCACCAGTCCGAAGCGGATGTGGTCGCCGGACACGGTGAAATCCGCCCCGGACTCGTTGATATCCGGCGGCAGCAGGGGGATGCCGCATTCCTTGCATTCCGCGATATACTCGGCCACCTTCTCGCTGGAATCCAGTACGGAGGTCAGCAGGGCGGCCATGTACTCCTTGGTGTAGTGATACTTGAACCAGGCCGTCTGATAGGCCACGATGGCGTAACTCACCGCGTGGGCCTTGTTGAAGGCGTACTCGGCAAAGGCTTCGATCTCATCGTAAATATCCTGCGCCGTCTGCTCCGGGACGCCCCGGTTCACACAGCCGGTGATGCCCCGGTCCGAATCGCCGTAGACGAACGATTTCCGCTCCTGTTCGATCTGGGCCCGCTTTTTCTTTGAAATCGCCCGGCGCACCATATCCGCCTGTCCCAGAGTATACCCCGCCAGCTTGCGGAATATCTCGATGACCTGCTCCTGATAAACGATACAGCCGTAGGTCACCGACAAAATAGGCTCCAGAAGCGGGGTCTTGTACTTGACCTTGTCCGGATTGTGCTTGCAGGCGATGAAGCGCGGGATGGAATCCATAGGGCCGGGGCGGTAGAGGGCGATGATGGCGGTGATGTCCTCAATGTTCTGGGGCTTGAGGCCCACGCATACGCCGGTCATCCCCGCCGATTCCATCTGGAACACGCCGGAGGTCCGCCCGTCGGAAAGCATCCGGAACACCTCCGGATCGGAGTCCGGGATATCCGCCAGCGTAAAGCCCGGCTGCTTTGCCGCTACCAGCTTCACGGTGTCATCCAGAATGGTCAGGTTGCGCAGGCCCAGAAAATCCATTTTGAGCAGGCCCAGCTCCTCAAGGGTCGTCATCACATACTGCGTGACCACGGATTCGTCGTTTTTCGCCAGAGGCACATAATCCACCACCGGCCTGCGGGTGATGACCACCCCGGCGGCGTGGGTGGAGGCGTGGCGGGGCATGCCCTCGATGGCCCGCGCCGTGTCGATGAGAGTGCGGATGCGCTCGTCCCCCTCATAGGAGTCCTTGAGCTGCTTGGAGAGCTTGAGGGCGTCGTCCAGAGTGATGTGGAGGGTGGACGGCACCTGCTTGGCCACCGCGTCCACATCGGCATAGGGGATGTTCAGGGCCCGGCCCACGTCCCGGATGGCCCCGCGGGCGGCCATGGTGCCGAAGGTGACGATCTGGGCCACGTGGTCGGCGCCGTACTTGTCCTGGACATATTCAATGACCTCCTGGCGGCGGCGGATGCAGAAGTCGATGTCGATATCAGGCATCGTGACCCGCTCCGGGTTCAGAAAGCGCTCGAAATAGAGGCTGTATTTCATGGGGTCCACATCGGTGATCTTCATACAGTAGGCCACCATGCTCCCCGCCGCCGAGCCACGGCCCGGCCCCACCGGAATGCCCCGCCCCTTGGCGTAGCCGATGAAGTCGGAGACAATGAGGAAGTAGTCCACAAAGCCCATCTGCCGGATGACGCCCATCTCGTAGGTCAGCCGCTCCCGATAGGCCGCCGGGGCGTCGGGGTAGCGGCGGGCAAACCCCTCTTCACAGAGCTTTTGGAAGTAGGCGTCCCCGTCGTCATAGCCTTCGGGCAGCTTGAATTCCGGCAGATGGTGTACGCCGAACCGGAACTCCAGATTGCAGGCGTCGGCGATCTTCTGCGTGTTCTCCACCGCCTGGGGATAGTCGGGAAAGAGGGCCGCCATCTCCTCGGCGGACTTCACATAAAGTTCCTGGGTCTCCATCTTCAGGCGATTGGGGTCGTCCACCGTTTTGCCCATCTGGATGCACATCAGGGTGTCCTGCATCTGGGCGTCTTCCCGGCGGAGGTAGTGGGCGTCGTTGGTCACCACCAGGGGAATGCCGGTCTCCTGATGGATGCGCAGCAGTCCCTGATTGATCTCCGGGTCCCGGGGCAAGGCGTGGTCCTGAAGCTCCAGATAGTAGCCGTCCGCCCCAAAGAGCTCCCGCATCTCCAGCGCGGCGGCCTTGGCGGCCTCGTAATTGCCCGCCAGGATCAGGCGGGGCACCTCCCCCGACTGACAGGCGGACAGGGCGATCAGGCCTTCCGCGTGTTCCCGCAGCAGCTGCTTGTCGATGCGCGGCTTGATGTAGAAGCCCTCGGTAAAGGCCGCCGAGTCCAGAAAACAGAGGTTGCGGTAGCCTACTTCGTTTTTGCACAGGAGGATCAAATGGCGGGCCTCCGCGTCGTACTCGTGGACGCGGTCGGTGCGGCTCCGCGGGGCTACGTAGACCTCGCAGCCGATGATGGGCTTGACCCCCGCCGCCTTGCAGGCCTTATAAAAGTCCACCACGCCGTACATGACCCCGTGGTCGGTGATGGCCACGGCGCTCTGTCCCAGCTCCTTGACGCGCTTGACCAGCTCCGTGATGCGGCAGGCGCCGTCCAGCAGAGAAAATTCCGTATGGACATGCAGGTGGACGAAGGACATGCGATTCAGCTCCTTTTTGTTCTCTCCGGTGAGCGGCAGGGCGGACGCTGCGCCGCCCTACCGCCATTCCATGCGTTTCTTGCACTTGGGACAGGCAAACCCGCCCTCCGAAGTGCGCTCCATGGCCTGTTTGAAGACGCTCTCACCGCAGGACGGGCAGCGCAGGCCCCGCTCGGCGGCCACTGCGCTCACGCACAGCACGGCTCCGCCCAGGATGACGGGCACGCCGTTGTGCAGGAGGTATCCGGCCAGAAGGCCCGCAAAAAAGACCGCCACGCAGCACAGCAGCTGCTTTTTCCAAATGGAATTCAGTTTCCGTTCCATCCTTCCGCTCCCTCTCCCGTTTCCCATCGCCCGCAAGGGCCTCACCGTTTCGCCAGTCCCAACAGCTTTCGCAGCCGGTGATTGAGGGCCGACTTGCTCACCGGCGGGTCGCACAGGGTGCAGAGCTGGGACAGTGTCATTTCCGGATGCGCCATGCGCAGATCCACCGCTTCCTTGAGCTTGTCCGGCAGTTCCGCCAGCATGCCCCGCTGTTCCAGCGTATAGATGGCCTCGATCTGTTCCTGGGCGGCGTCCACCGCCTTGTCCAGGTTGTGGGCGTCACAGTTGACCCGGCGATTGACGCTCCCCCGCAAGTCTTTCTCCGCCTTGGCGTTCATGATCTCCATCGCGGCCAGCGGCGCGCCGATGGCCGTCAAAAAATCCTCAATCGCCTCGCTCTGCTTGAAATAGGTCAGGCTGTTCCCCTTGCGCAGGGTCTCCTTGGGGGAAAACCCCGCCTCCAGCAGCAGCGCGCGCAGCTCTCCGCTGACGCTCAGGTGCGCAGTGGCAAGCTCCAGATGGTAGCGCTTGGCCGGGTCAGTGACCGAGCCGCCCGCCAGAAAGGCCCCCCGGAAAAAGGCCGTACGGCAGTGTTCCTCCTCCAGCACGGCAAAATTGATGTGGTGGGCCAAGCTCTCCGCCGGGTTCTGGCCAAAGGCGGAAAAGAGGGCGCACAGCTTGTCCGGCGCGGTGATCTGAAAGGTCCGCTTGCCCGCCCCTTCCTCCGGCATGCGGTCAAAGGCGAGGCGAAAGGCTTTCTGAAACAGAGCGGGCAGACGCTGGGCAAACTCCGCCGACTCCGTGACGATCCGCACCTGCCGGGGGGTAAACTGGTTGCAATAGAGCAGCACCCCGTAGGCCTCCGCCTGAGCGCAGCAGCGGCGGGAGAGGGACGAGCGGCACAGTTCCGCTTTCACCTGTGAAGAAAAGGACATGGGCTACCTCCCCCCCGCCCCGGCAAACCGATGAGAAGAACGCTGGTCCAGGCGGGTTTAAAAAATTTTCGTGTCCGCCCGTTCGCTGTAGAGTTCCATCACCGCCTGGGCCAGACGCCGGACGGAGTGGCGGGCGTAATCCTGGGTCTCGGAGGCCAGGGGCCGCTCCACCACCTCCACGCCCAGCGCTTCGATCGCGTCCCGGTCCACAACGATGGGAGCGGCGTCCTCTTCCCGGTAGCGCTCCAGCAGGCCCTGGCGCACGGGGGCGCAGTTGCACAGGCACAGGTCCACCAGCGCCGGGGCGGAATGGCGCAGCAGGGCCTTCACATGGTCGCAGGCCGTCATGCCCTCGGTCTCCCCATCCTGGGTCATGATATTGCAGATGTAGATCTTCAGCGCGTCGGAGGCGCACACCGCATCGGAAATGCCGTCCACCAGCAGGTTTGGGATGACGCTGGTATACAGGCTTCCCGGCCCCAGCAGGATCAGGTCGGCCTGACGGATCGCACGCACCGCCTCCGGCAGCGCCTTGGGATGCTCGGGCAGCAAGCGCACACTCTCAATGCGGCAGTCCTGAGCCTTTTTGAAGGCACAGATCTTGGACTCCCCCAGCACCGTGGCGCCGTTTTCAAAGGTGGCCTCCAGCGCCACGTCGGCATTGGTCACCGGCAGCACCCGGCCGGAGATGGCCAGCACCTGGCTCATGCGGGCCACCGCCTGGTCGAAGGAATCGGAAATGCCGTTGAGGGCCGCCAGGATCAGATTCCCGAAGGACTGGCCCGTCAGGTTGCCGGAGCCTGCCGGGAAGCGGTAGGTCAACAGCTGCTGCATGACCGGCTCCACATTGGCCAGGGCCTCCATACAGTGGCGGATGTCCCCCGGCGGGGGCATGCCAAGGTCCTGGCGCAGCCTGCCGGATCCGCCTCCGTCATCCGCCACGGTGACGATAGCGGTCAGGTTCTTGGTGTGGTTTTTCAGGCCCCGCAGCATGGTGGAAAGGCCGGTGCCGCCGCCGATGGCGACCACACGGGGCCCCCGCTGCTCCCACCCGGCCTGGGCGCATTCGTCATGTTCCATCACTGCGCCCTCCTTATGCACGGGTCATGTCCCGGTGGTTTTCCGTGGCCGGATAGCCCTTCCGGCGGATAAACTCCGCCAGGGCGCGGGTAATGGCGACGCTGCGGTGCTGTCCGCCGGTGCAGCCCACACCGATGACCAGCACCGTCTTTCCCTCCTCCACATACTGCGGCAGCAAAAAGCCCATCAGATGCTCCATATGGGTCATAAAGTCGCGGGTCTGCTGGTAGCCGAAGACGAAGCTGTACACCCCGTCGTCCAGGCCGGTCTGATGGCGCAGCTCGGCAATATAGTAGGGGTTGGGCAAAAAGCGCACGTCGAACACCAGGTCGGCCTCGATGGGGATGCCGTATTTAAAGCCGAAGGAGATGACGTTGACGCTCATCGCGGGCGTATCCGCCCCGCCGCCGAAGATCCGCAGCACCTCTCCCCGCAGCTTGGCGTTGGTCAGGGCCGAAGTGTCGATGATGTACTCCGCGCGCTGCCGGACGGGTGCGAGCACCGTGCGCTCCTGGCGCACCGCCTCATCCAGGGAACGGGACGCGCCCGCCAGCGGGTGGATGCGCCTGGTCTCCTTATAGCGCTTGATGATGGTCTCCACGCCGGCCTCCACGAAGAGGATCTTATAATCGCAGCCCATCCGATGCAGCGCCGACAGCGCCTCGAAGAGGCCCTCGAAGGTCTGTCCGCCCCGGATATCGGTGACCAGGGCCACCCGCTCATACCGCCCGGGAGAGGCCATGCACAGCTCCGCAAATTTCGGGATCAGCGGGGCGGGCAGATTGTCCACCACATAAAATCCGATGTCCTCCAAAAAGGAGGCCACCTTACTTTTTCCCGCCCCGGACAGGCCGGAGATCAGTATCAATTCCATATTGGTCACAGTCCTCAAAATCCCAAAAATTTCACTTCCGGCTCCAGCGCTACGCCGGTGCGCGCCAGAACCGTCTCCTGGACACGCGCGATGAGCCGCCGCACGTCGTCCGCCGTGGCTCCGCCCCGGTTGACGAGAAAGCCCGCGTGCTTCTCCGACACCTGGGCGCCGCCCACCCGCGTGCCCTTGAGCCCGCATTCCTCGATAAGCGCGGCGGCAAAGCGCCCCTCCGGCCGCTTGAAGGTGCTCCCGGCGCTGGGCCACTCCAGGGGCTGTTTCTCCCGCCGTTTGGCGGCCAGCTCGTCCATGCGGGCCTGGATGGCCTCCGCATCTCCCGGCTGGAGCTCCAGCTCCGCCTCCAGGACAAGCCAGTCCGGGTGGTCGGAGAACAGGCTGTGCCGGTAGGTCAGGGCGCACTCGGCGGCGGGCAGGGTGCGCTCCTCCCCCGCCCCGTCCAGATAGGTGACTGCGGTGAGCACCTGAACCATCTCCCCGCCATAGGCCCCGGCGTTCATCACCACTGCGCCCCCCAGAGTGCCGGGGATGCCGTGGGCGAACTCCAGGCCGGTCAGCCCCCGGCCCAGGGCCGCCCTGGCCAGCCGGGCCAGGGAGATGCCGCTCTCCGCCCGCAGGCGGCGGTTGGCCTCCCATACCCGATCCAGGCCGCTCACCTTGAGCACGAAGCCCTCG
>NZ_JALFGV010000128.1:0-12545 GCF_022777125.1 Lawsonibacter sp. | reverse complement strand
GGGCCATTGGCCCGCGCCGGAGGGGCTCAGTCGGTCAAAAGGGCTAACGATCATGCAGGAAGGCAAACTGTTCTTGAGTAAGAGGAAGCCCACGGCAGCGTTTCGCCGCTCACAGGCGGTGAAAGAAAGACAAATCTGCAGGTGTCTTGGGAGTTTGACTGCCCGGCCCGCGCACGGGGTCGTTTCAATGTTCGCTTAGGGGCAGCAGGGCTTCCGGGGGCAGCTCCAGCCAGAGCTGCTCCGGCTGCTCCAGAGCCGCCCATTCCGCCTTGGGCCATTCGACCCGGAGCTGGGAGAAGCCCTGGCGGCCGCCGGGGGTGGAGAGCATGACCACCGTGGAGAAGACCTCCTCCACCACCCGCTCCACGCGGCATAGAAGGCGGTTTTCACCAGGCCCTTCCGCCGGGCGGAGAGAGTGCGCCCGCACGCCCACGTGGCTCAGCTCCCGGGGCAGGGGCGCGGCGCAGCGCAGCACGGCGCCCCAGTCCAGGGCCTCCAGCCGGCCATCCCCCAGGGAACGGGCCCGGGAAATGTTCTTGCACCCTGACAAAAGACAGGCCGAGAGTGTCGCGGGCGACTGAAACAGCTGGTGCACCGATTGCAGCGGCTGAGACTTGCCGTGATCCAGCACACAGACGTTTTTGCAGTTGCGGTGGACTTCGTCCCGATCATGGGTAACGAAGAGCACCGGTCCCGGGAACCGGGCGAGCAGGTCGGACAGCTCCAGCTCCACCTGCCATTTCAGGTAGCTGTCCAGAGCGGAAAAGGGCTCGTCCAGCAGCAGGACCTCCGGGCGGCTGGCCAGGATGCGGGCCAGGGCCGTGCGCTGCTGCTGCCCGCCGGAGAGCTGACGGGGATATTTGTGTTCGGTGCCCTCCAGGTGGAAGGAGCGCACCAGTCCTGCCACCGTCTCATCACGGCCCCGCCGCTCCCGCACCCCGGCGGCGATGTTCTGCTGCACCGTCATGTTGGGGAACAGCGCATAGTTTTGGAACAGGTAGCCGACCCGGCGCTTTTGCGGGGGCAGGTCGATGTGCCGCTGCGAGTCGAAGAGGGGGCGTCCGTCCAGAAGGATCGTTCCGGCATCCGGACGCTGTATGCCGGCGATGCACTTGAGGGTGACGCTTTTGCCGCAGCCGGAGGCCCCCAACAGGCCGGTAATGCCGTTTTGGGCCTCGAAAGCGGCTCTGAGCCGAAATTTCCCAAAATCCTTTCGGATATCAACGATCAGAGACACCTCACACCTCCCTGGAGCCGACGCTCCAGCGCCCGTCCCGCTCCCGCCGCTCCAGCAGATTGATGCACAGCAGTACGGCGAAGGAGATCGCCAGATTCACGAAGACCCAGCGGTAGGCCAGCGCGTCGTTGCCTTCCCGCCAGAGCTGATAGACGGTGGTGGAGATGGTGGCGGTGCGTCCGGGCGTATATCCGGAGACCATGGAAGTGGCGCCGTATTCCCCCAGCCCCCGGGCAAAAGCCAGTACCGTGCCCGCCGTCAGCCCCTGCTTGCAGCCGGGCATCAACACCCGCCAGAAGACCCAGGCGTTGGAGCGTCCCAAGGTCTTGCCCGCATAGAGCAGGCTGCGGTCAAAGGCCTCAAAGGCGCCGCGTACCGTGCGGTACATCAGCGGAAAGGTGACGATGATCACCGCGAAAATGGAGGCGTACCAGGTCATCACCAGCTTCCGGCCCCAGGCCTCCAGGATCACCCCGCCCACAGGGCCGTTGGGGCCCAGCAGCTTCAGCAGGAAGAAGCCGACCACCGTGGGAGGCAGTACCAGCGGCAGGGTGAGGACACAGTCCAGCAGCCCCTTGAGCGCTCTGGGCAGTTTGTGGACATACCAGGCGGCGAAGATGCCCAGAAAAAAGGTGAAGAAGGTGGAGATCAGGGCGATGCGCAGGGAGTTGAAGAGGGGATACCAGTCCATAGGTCACCAGCTTTCGTGCAGACATAACCGCGCCCCGCCGAGGATTCAGCCGGGGATGGAGAAGCCGACGGATTCGAACACGGAGGAGCAGGCGTCGGTCTGGAGGTAATCCAGGAAGGCGCGGGCCTCATCCTCGTGCTTGGTACGGTTGAGCACGGCGGCGGGATAGACCACGGGCTTGTGACTGTCCGCGGGGGCCTCGGCCACCACCTCCAGCCCGGCGGAATAGGCGTCGGTGCCGTATACCACGCCGCAGTCCACGGCGCCCTCCGCTACCTGAGAGGTGACCTCCTTTACGTTGGTACCGAAGGTGATCTTCTGTTCGCGGTTGAGCTGCTCCCAAACGCCCAGATAGGTGAAGATCTCTTCGGAGTACTGGCCCACCGGCACGTCGGAGTTGCCCAGAGCGATCAGGCTGACCTTGTCGGCCGCCACGTCGTCAAAGGAGGAGACGCCGGCCGGGTTGCCCTCAGGCACCACCAGGGTGACCTTGTTCTCCACCAGATTGATGCGGGTACCTTGGAGCACGAAGTCCAGCGCGTCGGTATTGCCGCCGTCGGCATCCCTGGAGGCGTCGATCTGATTCATCTGCTTCTGGGCGGCGGAAAGGAACACGTCACAATCGGCTCCCTCCTCGATCTGAGTCTTCAGCGTGCCGGAGGAATCGAAGTTGAAGGTCAACGTCACGTTGGGGGCCGCGTCCTTGTACTGTTCGGCGATCTGATTGAGGGTCTCGGTCATGGAGGCGGCGGCGAAGACGATGAGCTCCACGGCTTCGGCAGCGGGCGTTTCAGGGGCTTGGGTCTCCGGAGCGGGAGAGGCGGCGGTTCCGCCGCCGCCGCAGGCGGCCAGGGACAGGGAGAGGATCAGTGCAAGGGACAGGGATACGAGCTTTTTCATGTTGCATTCTCCTTTACAAAACGGGTAGGCACGCCTGTTTCCGGGCGCACCCCGGCCCGCCGCCGTGACAGTACGGCTGTTTTAGGCGGACAGGCTCGAAGAATCGGGACGGATCTATTTCATCGGGCGCATTCGCCCGTTGTCCCCTTTAAGATCTGAAGAGCGTGCTCCAGACTGGGGAGAATGTATTCCAGACATTCCCGCACGGCCTTGGGGCTGCCGGGGAGATTGACGATGAGGGTCCGGTTCCGGATACCCGCCGCGGCACGGGAGAGCATGGCGCGGGGGGTGATGGAAAGGGAGTGATAGCGCATGGCTTCCGCAATGCCGGGGGCGGTGCGCTCCACTACGGACAGCGTAGCCTCCGGCGTATGGTCGGTGGGGGAAAAACCGGTGCCGCCGGTGGTGAGGATCAGATCGGCCAGCTCCCCGTCGCACAGGCGGCGCAGTTCGGCGGCCAGAGGCTCCACTCCGTCCGGCAGCAGGGCCGTGTGGACGATTTCATATCCCGCCGCCTCGGCCAGCGCCCGGATGACCGGGCCGCTTTTGTCCTCCCGCCGGCCGGCGTAGCCGGAGTCGCTGAGGGTGATGACGGCAGCTCTCATAACGGCGCCTCCTCCAGAATGGTCAGCTCATCCCCGACGGAAATGACGCCGCCGTGGAGCACCCGGGTGAACACGCCCTCCCGCGGCATGATGCAGTCGCCCATGACCTTGTAGATCTCACAGTGTGCGTGGCACTGTTTGCCGATCTGAGTCAGCTCCAGCACCACGTCGTTGCACTGGAATCTGGTGCCTACCGGCAGAGATTTGAAATCGTAGCCCGCCACCACCAGATTTTCTCCAAAGGCTCCGTCGTCCACAACAGCGCCCCGGGCGCGGAACTCCTCCACCCGTTCGTGGGAGAGCAGGGAGACCTGCCGGTGCCAGGCGCCGGCGTGCGCGTCGTTTTCAATGCCCCAGTCCGCCCGGAAGCGGGCGCTGCCCACGTTCCGTTTCTGGGTTCCCTTCTGCCGGCTGGTACAAACAGCAATGACTTTGCCCATCGGTTTACCCTCCAATCTGATTCATCGTCTTACCCTCGTCCCCGAGGCTGCGTCCCTCGGAAAAATGGTGGCAGGCGGGCTTTTCCAGAATGGCCCGCTCCATCGCCGCCAGCAGCGTCCGGTCGTCCGCCCCCGCCTCCATCAGGGCCTTCAGGTCCGCCCCCTGTTCGTACTGAAGGCAGGTTTTCAAAAACCCCGTGGCGGTGAGACGGACCCGGTTGCAGTCGCCGCAGAACTGATGCGTCATCGCGCTGATGAAACCCACGCGGCCGGCAAAGCCCGCAAAGGTCACATACCGGCCCGGTCCGGCCCCGTCTCCGCGCCCGGCCGGGGCGGCGGGCCCATACGCGGCCTCCAGGCGCTGCAGCACCTCCGCCTCGCTTCTGCGGGAGAGCGTGCTCCCCAGGCCGATGGGCATCAGCTCAATGAAGCGTACGGCCAGATCCCGATCTCTGGCCAGCGCGGTCAGAGGGACCAGCTGAGCGTCGTTCTCCCCCATGGGCACGCAGTTGAGCTTGACGGAGAGTCCCGGCGCGGCCAGGGCGGCTTCCAGCCCCTGCAGGGCGTCGTCCAGCGCGTCCCGCCGGGTAATGGCGGCGTACTGCGCCCGGTCCAGGGTGTCCAGACTGAGATTCACACCGGAGAGCCCCGCCTCCATCAGGCCGGGCAGCTGCTGCTTCAGCAGCACGCCGTTGGTGGTCAGGCTCACGCTTTGAATGCCCTCCACGCTCCGGATCCCCCGCACCAGCTGTGCCAGGTCCCGGCGGACCAGCGGCTCCCCGCCGGTGAGGCGCACCTTGTCTACCCCCAGCCGGGCGAGCAGGCCGACCAGACGCAGCAGCTGCTCATAAGAGAGCACCGCGCTGTGCGCCACCCACTCCACGCCCTGCTGCGGCATGCAGTACACACAGCGCAGGTTGCACCGGTCGGTGACGGAGACGCGCAGGTAATGGATGCGCCGCCCATAGCGGTCAAGCACGGTACTCGCCTCCTTGGTTGACATAATCCAAGATGACCTGCGCAGCCGCGGCCGCGTCTCCAAAGGGGATGCGCCGCACTCCGGGCAGCTCCAGCGGCAGGTCGGTGACCAGGGCCAGCAGGGTGGAGGCGTCGCACACGCTCCGTTCGGAGTTGCCCGGACGCACCAGCTCCAGCTTGGGCCACGCCGTATGCTTGAAGCCCTCCAGCAAAATCAGGTCAGCCTCAGGAAATTGGGCGATCAGGGCGTTCTCGTCGGCGGTCTCCCGCTTGACGATTTTGTACTTCTCCCCGTCGAAAATCGAGGTGCCCCAGGCTCCGGCGGCCATAAAGCGTCCGGTGTCCGTGCCGGGCGGATCGGGAAGGAAGCAGTGGCCGTCGTGCTTGATCACCGCCACCTGCAGGCCGGCGGCGGTGAGGTGGGGGAGCATTTCCACGATCAGGGTGGTCTTGCCCGAATTTTTTACCCCGGATACCGCAACCACGGCAGGCCTATCCACGGTCATACACCCCCGATTTGCCGCCTTCTTTATGGACCAGGTGGATGTCGGAGAGCTCCATGGACCGGTCCACAGCCTTGCACATATCGTAAATGGTCAGCAGAGCCACCGTGACCCCGGTCAGCGCCTCCATCTCCACCCCGGTCTTGCCGGAGAGCTTCACCGTGCACTCGGCCTGGATGGCGCCCTCCTCCTCCAGAACGGTGAAATCCACCGAGGCGTGGGAGAGCATCAGCGGATGACAGAGCGGGATCAGGTCGGAGGTGCGCTTGGTGGCCATGATGCCGGCCACCCGCGCCACGCCCAGCACGTCCCCCTTGGCGGCGGTGTGCCCCAGGATGGCATCCAGCACCGGGCGGGAGACCCGGATTTTTCCGCGGGCGGACGCCGCGCGCAGCGTGGGCTGCTTGGGGGAAACATCCACCATAATGGCGTTGCCCGCCCCGTCGAAGTGATTGAAGTTCGCGTCCATCGTATGATAGGCCTCCGTATCGGTAGATTCCGTATTTCAGGGCGCGGCGGTTTCTGCGCCGGCGCCGCTACAGCAGCAGTACCTCCACCAGCCGCCCCGGCTCCAGCGGCCCGGTCCCGGCCGGAAGGTCCACCAGGCAATTGCAGCCCACCAGAGAGGCCAGCTGTCCGGAGGAGTGCCCCTCCGGCAGGCTGACCCGGCCGTCCTGCCAGCGTCCGCGGAGAAAACGGCGGCAGGGACTTGACTTGGAGAACGCAGTGTCCAGCCGGGCGCTCCTCCGCTGGGGCAGCAGGCGCTCCTCCCCGGACAGGGCGCACAGCATCGGCCGGGCCAGCAGCTCGAACGTGGCGGCGGCGGCAAAGGGGTTGCCGGAGAGGGAGAGAATGGGCTTGCCGCGACGGGTGGAGTAGAGGGCCGGGGTGCCGGGCTTGACGTTCAGGCGCCAGAATACCGTCTCCGCGCCCAGCAGGGGGAGGGCCTGGTGGAAGATATCCTTGTCGCCCACCGAAACGCCGCCGGTGGTGATCAG
Source organism: Lawsonibacter sp. (assembly GCF_022777125.1). Lineage (NCBI taxonomy): Bacteria > Bacillati > Bacillota > Clostridia > Eubacteriales > Oscillospiraceae > Lawsonibacter > Lawsonibacter sp. Next base: position 6,193 of record NZ_JALFGV010000128.1, on the reverse strand, counting down.
CGCGTCGCAGCAGCCCAACAACCGCTCCATGGTTTCGGCCACAGCCTGTGGGTCGTCCCCCGCGTGCTCGCCGCCGGCCTCCGGAATGCCCAGTTCGCTCAGACGTGCGAGCAGCAGATTCAGATTGGACCCGTAGATCTTTCCGGGGGGAAGAGGGTGCACGTGGGGGTAGACCACCTCGTCTCCGGTGGAGAGCACGAATACCCGGGGCCTGCGCCGGACGGGCACCTGGCACACGCCCGCGCTGGAGAGAAGGCCAACGGCCGCCGCGTCCAGGCGGATTCCGGCGGGGAGCAGCACGGTCCCGGAGCGATAGTCCTCTCCCCGGTTAACATAATTTTCGCAGGGCCGCAGCGGCTTGTAAATGGAGACCACCGGATCGCCCTGGTCGGTATCCTCCTGCCGCAGCACGCAGTCGCATCCGGCGGGCAGCATGGCTCCGGTCATGATGCGCGCGGCGGCGCCGGCGGTCAGGGGGAGGAGGGGCACGCCTCCGGCGTATACCGTCTCCACAACGCGCAGGCGGACGGGCCGCTCCCAGGAGGCGGAGGCGATGTCTGCCGCGCGCAGTGCGTACCCGTCCAGCGGGGAGCGGTCAAACGGGGGCTGGTCCAATGGGGCGGTCACGTCGGCGTCCAGCGTGTAGCCCAGGGCGTCGGGAACCGGCAGCGTCTGGGTCCCCAGGGGAGCCAAAGCGCCGGTGATCAGGGCCACGGCTTGTTCCAATTCGATGCCGGTCACCATCCGCTACACCCCTTTTCCAAAGGAGCAGTTGGGATAGTGGCACTCCGGGCAGCTCAGGCAGAGCCCGCCGTGTCCCAGTCCCTTCAGGTCGGCCCGGCCGAGGCGCACATCCGCCGCGATGCGGGGGAGCAGCAGATCAAAAATGGTGGCCCTGGCGTACATCACGCAGCCGGGGAGGCCCAGGATCGGCGTGCCGTCCGGGAAGTAGCCCAGCAGGAACATGGCGCCCGGCAGAACCGGCGCGCCGTAGGACACGATCTCCGCCCCGGTGTTCCGGATGGCGCCGGGGGTTTTGTCGTCCGGATCCACGCTCATGCCGCCGGTGCAGAGGATCAGGTCCACGCCCTTGGCCTGATACGCCAGAGCGGCGGCGGTGATGGCCTGCATGTCGTCGCCGGGCAGGCAGTGTTCGGTGACGGAAATGCCGTAGGCGGCCAGCTTATCCATGATCACGGGCGTGAACGCGTCCGGAATAAGCCCGTTGGCCACCTCGCTGCCGGTGGTGATGAGGCCGCAGGTCTTCCGCTTCCACGGCGTCAGGGAGAGAAGGGGGGCGCTCCCGGCCCGGGCCTCCGCCGAGCGAAGGGCTTCCTCCGATATGACCAGCGGGATGATGCGCATGCCCGCCAGCTTGTCGCCTGGATGCACCGCCGTATTGGTGTGGCGGGTGGCGATCATGATGTCGTCTGCTCCGTTGAGGGCGGCAAGCCGCGCCACATCCACCTGAAAGAGCCCGTCGCGGTCGGCAATGAGCTCGATCTTACCCTCCTTGACCGGCGTGGGATGCATGTGCTCGTTCTGGCACAGCGCGCGCAGCCGTTCGGCGGCTTCGTCCTCGTGGAGCATGCCGGGCGCCTTTTCCCATACGTACAGGTGCTGCTTGCCCATGGACAGCAGCACCGGGATGTCCTCCGGCGCGACCACGTGCCCCTTGCGGAACCGGGCGTCCTTCGTGACGCCGGGAATGATCTGGGTCAGATCGTGGCAGAGCACGTGCCCCACCGCGTCGCGGGTGTCGATCAGCTTCATGAATCTAGCCTCCCCAAACGATAAAAACGGGAACGCCGTCTGACAGACAGCGCTCCCGCACAGCACAAAAGACCGAACACGATCCAAAGCCGTGTTCCAGCGAAAGCAGCCCCTTTTCAAAGACGGAAGGCCGCACCGTTTCCGATACGACCCAGACCGGAGCCCGCGCGGGACCCGGCGGCGGAGCGTCATAGGCCGTAGCCCTTAGACGGTTCCGCTCGGAGCAGGATGGATTGTAGGATCACTATACCATGCTTGACCGCAAAAGGCAACAGAAACTTGCTAGTCCCTCCGGCGGGAGAGCAGAGCGGCGCACAGGTCGAACAGACTGCCCAAGCTCAGCAACAGTCCAAAGCGTACCGCTCCGATGGAGGCGAAGCGCCAGAGCAGCGCGGTAGTCAGGACGGACAACGCCAGACAGCCCGCCTGCCCCCACAGCACACCGCCGGTACGGGGCAGCCGTGCGTTGAGGTAGCTCCTGCCGCACAGCAGGAACACGGCGGCAGCCAAAATCAGCAGTTCATAAACCGTCCGGGGCAGAAGCTGGAAGCGGACGGCGGCCAGCGAATGGAACACGGGGGCCAGAATGTGGTGGAGCATCAGCAGAACAAAATAGAGCAGATAGAGTATAAAATAGATCCGTTTTGATCTGCTCTGTGTCATAACCCAATACCCTTTCATGCTTTTTTTATGATAACCTCCTGTTGATCATATGGGGGTAGCTTGTAGCAAGGCTATTCAAGAGAAATCATAATGTATTGCCCCTCTCGCCTAAAATTACAGTTTAAATATATCATTTTTGCCCAATAAGATCAACTTAAGATCGTGAAATATGGCGTTTTTGCCATTCGTATCGGCGGGAGGAATGTGGTAAGGTTACAGGGAACGATACAGGAGGTGAGGCGGCATGCACGCACCTGTCCGGGGGCGCTTTGCCCCCAGCCCCAGCGGAAGAATGCACCTGGGCAATCTGTTTTCCGCCCTGTTGGCGTGGCTTTCGGTGCGCGCGAAGGGGGGCGTCATGGTCCTGCGGATGGAGGATCTGGATCCGGACCGCTGTCGGGAGGAATACGCGCTCCAGCTGGCGGACGATCTGCGCTGGCTGGGTCTGGACTGGGACGAGGGCTATGGAGCGGGCGGTCCCCATGGCCCGTACCGGCAGAGGGAACGCACCGAGCGGTATGCCGGGGCCTTTCAGGCGCTGGAAGCGCAGGGGCTGGTCTATCCCTGCTTCTGCACCCGGGCCGAGCGTCTCGCGGCCAGCGCGCCCCACCGCTCGGACGGCTCGGCGGTCTATCCGGGGACCTGCCGGACGCTGACGCAGGCGGAACGGGAGCAGCGCGCCCGTACCCGCAGCCCGGCCTGGCGGCTGATGGTCCCCGACCGGACGGCGGGCTTTACCGACGGCCTCCAGGGGAGCTATGCGGAAAACCTGGGCCGGGACTGTGGGGATTTCATCCTCCGCCGGTCCGACGGGGTGTATGCCTACCAGCTGGCGGTGGCGGTGGATGACGGCGGCATGGAGATCAGCGAGGTGGTGCGGGGCCGGGATCTGCTGGACTCCACGCCGCGGCAGCAGTACCTGCTGGAACTGCTGGGCCTTCCCAGTCCGGAGTATTACCATGTCCCGCTGCTGCTGGCGCCCGACGGGCGGCGGCTGTCCAAACGGGAGCGGGATCTGGACATGGGGGTGCTGCGGCGGCGCTATACCCCGGAGGAGCTGACGGGCCTGCTGGCCCATCTGGCGGGCCTGCTGGAACGAAGCACGCCGGTGCGGGCGGGGGAGCTGGTCTCCCGTTTCGACTGGGCGCGCGTGCGTTCGGCGGATGTGATTGTGGACGATACGATTCTGAGAGGGTGAGGTCCTATGTATCTTGCAGACCTGCATATTCACTCCAAGTACTCCCGGGCCACCAGCCGCGACCTGGAGCCGGAGCGGCTCTCCGACTGGGCGCGGCGGAAGGGGATCGGTCTGGTGGGCACCGGAGACTTTACCCATCCGGCCTGGAGGGCGGAGCTGAAGGAAACGCTGACCGAGGCGGAGGAAGGGCTTTACCGGCTCAGGGACGGCCCGGCGGATGCGCCCCGCTTTGTGGTCACCGGAGAGATCAGCACCATTTACAAAAAGGACGGCAAGGTGCGCAAGGTCCACTCCCTGATCCTTCTGCCCCACCTGGAGGCGGCGGAGAACCTGTCCCGGCGGCTGGAGGCCATTGGAAACATCCGCTCCGACGGACGGCCCATCCTGGGCCTGGACTGCCGGGACCTGCTGGAGATCACTTTGGAGACCTGCCCGGACGCGGTCTTCCTCCCGGCCCACATCTGGACGCCTCACTTCTCCCTGTTCGGCGCTTTTTCCGGCTTTGATACCATCGAGGCGTGCTTTGGGGACTTGAGCGGGCATATCCATGCGCTGGAGACCGGCCTCTCCTCCGATCCGCCTATGAACTGGCGGCTTTCCGCCCTGGACGGTTATACCCTGGTTTCCAATTCCGACGCCCACTCTCCCGCCAAGCTGGGGCGGGAGGCCAACCTGCTGGAGACCGGACGGTCCTATCCGGAGCTGGCCCATGCCATCCAGACCGGGGAGGGCTTTTATGGCACCATCGAATTCTTCCCGGAGGAGGGCAAATATCATTTCGACGGTCACCGCCCCTGCGCGCAGTGCCTCTCGCCGGCGCAGGCCCAGGCGGCGGGAGGAAAGTGCCCGGTCTGCGGCAAGCGGCTTACCACCGGCGTACTGCATCGGGTAGAACAGCTTTCCGACCGGCCCGAGGGCTTTCGCCCTGCGGCCGCCAGGGCGTTTGAGTCTCTGGCGCCGCTGCCGGAGGTCATCGCCGCCTCGGAGGGCGGCTCCGCGTCGGGCAAACGGACGGCGGCCAAATATGAAGATATGCTGGAACGGCTGGGGCCGGAGTTTACCATCCTCCGGGAGACGCCCATCGAGGACATCCGGCATGCGGCGGGCCCCTGTGTGGCCGAGGGGATCCGCCGCCTTCGGGCCGGCGAGGTGGAGCGTCAGCCGGGTTACGATGGGGTATACGGCATGATCGGACTGCTCACGCCCGCCGAGCGGGAGACGTTCCGGGGCCAGGTGAGCCTCTTTGGGAGTCCGGCGCCCCGGCGCGGACCGGCCGCCCCCGACGGAGGAGCGCCGGCCCCAAAGAAGCGGACAAACGAACGGGAGCTCCCCCAGACGGAGGAAGCGCTCAACCCGGACCAGCGCGCGGCGGTGGAGGCGCAAGCGCCCACCGTGGCGGTGGTGGCGGGACCGGGGGCGGGCAAGACCAAGACCCTGGTGTCCCGCATCGCCTGGCTGGTGGAGCAGGGCGCCCGGCCCGGCACGATCACGGCGGTGACGTTCACCAACAAGGCTGCCGCCGAACTGCGGGAGCGGCTGGAGGCCCGCCTGGGCAAGCGCCGGGCCCGGGCCATGACCATCGGTACGTTCCATTCCATCTGCCTGACGCTGCTCCGGGGAGAATTGGGCGTCCGCCGGCTGGCCGACCCCTATGAGCAGCGGGCGCTGGCCGCGTCCGTGCTGGCCGGGCTGGGGCGGAAGGACAGTCCGGGGAAACTGCTCCAGACGGTCTCCCGGGCAAAAACCAGCGGCCGGCCGACTGAGGAAGCGGCGGTAGAGCGGTATCAGGAACGGTTGACCGGCGCGGGCCTGCTGGACTTTGACGATCTGCTGCTGGAGACCCTCTCCCGCTGGGAAGGGGGGCGGACGGACGCGCGCTTCACCCACCTGCTGGTGGATGAATTTCAGGATATCGATCCGCTGCAATACCGCCTGATCGCCGCCTGGCGGAGGGACGGAGGGAGCTTGTTTGTCATCGGGGACCCGGATCAGTCCATCTACAGCTTTCGGGGGGCGGACGCGGCTTGCTTCGACCGCCTGCGCTCCGACTGTCCCCAGACGCGCACGATCACGCTGACCCGGAATTACCGCTCCACCCCGGAGATCCTGTCCTGCGCCCTGCAGGTAGTGGAGGAAAACGGCGGGGCCGGGCGGCGTCTGACGGCGGCGCGCCCCTCCGGCGCCGCCGTGCGCCTGCTCCACGCGGAGAGCGAGCGGGCGGAGGCCGTTTTTACCGCAAAGGAGATCGCCCGCAGGATGGGCGGCATAGACATGCTGGAGGCCGGCGCGCTGGAAGCCGGGCGGAGCGGGCGCTCCTTCGACGATTTTGCGGTGCTCTGCCGCACCCGCCGCCAGCTGGAGGTACTGGAGGACTGCCTGACTCACGACGGCCTCCCGTGCCGTGTGGTGGGGCGGTCGGATTTTTTGGAGGACCCGGCGGTGCGCGGCGCCCTGGACTGGTTCCGCGCCCATCCCGGCGCGGAAGCCCCGGAACGGCAGGTGGAGCGGTGGATGACAGGCAGGGGACCTTCCCAGGCGCTGGAGCGGCTGCGGAATATG
>NZ_JALFGV010000103.1:0-23092 GCF_022777125.1 Lawsonibacter sp. | reverse complement strand
CGGAAACCTGCTGAACTCTCAGCAGCAGGAGTTTGTGCGTACAATCATCAACTATGTCAGAGAAAACGGCGATGTCGAGCTTGCTGATATGGTCAACACGGAACCGTTCAACAATTACGATTTGAATGAGATTTTTGGAATCAATTTGCCTGCTATGATTGCAGTAGTTCGGACACTGCATGATGCAGTTCAAGTAGCGTAACCGAGCCTCACCTACTCTGCCAGACACGGGGGTGCTTTATGAAGTCGAGATCCAACGAATTGCTCGATAAGAGCATTGCTGCAATGATTTCTGCTATCGAAATCTATAACAAACCAGATTTTTTGTATCGCGGGGAAACCTTTTCAATCTTAGCAATCAATAGCTGGGAGCTGCTTTTTAAGGCAAAGCTCCTCAAAGACAATCACAACAAGATGCGCTCACTATATGTTACAGAGCCAATCAGAAATAAGGATGGAAGCAAGTCAAAACGACGCCGAATTAAACTAACAAGAAGTGGAAATCCATTTACTCACTCAATCGATTACATCGCCGAAAAATTGATTGTAACAGGGAAATTGGATCGAACCGTATGGGACAACATTACCGCACTGATCGAGTTGAGGGACTCTGCGATCCATTTTTACAACTACTCGGCAAAATTCAATGTTCGTATCCAGGAAATTGGAACAGCTTCACTAAAGAATTATGTGATTTTGTATAAGAAATGGTTCGGAAGAGATCTGTCTGCATATAACTTCTATTTGATGCCGCTGTCGTTTGTTCAGGTTCCAAAAGAGGCTGATATCGTATTACTGAATGCAGAAGAGAAGAATTTCTTTAATTTTGTAAACGAACTAGAAGATAAGAGTACGAATCCCAGTGGGGAATATAGCATCGCTCTGAACACAACCGTAAAGTTCACAAAATCCACATCTAAGGATGATATCAAAGTGGCCTTGTCCCAGGACAAGGATGCAATAAAAGTGAATTTGACTGAAGAAGAAATTCGTAGCCGATATCCATTCGACTATGCGGCATTAACCGAAAAATGCAAAAAAAGATATAGCGACTTCGTGATGAATGGGGATTACCATAAAAACCGCAAAGCCTATGAAGGAGATCCCAGATGTGCTTATGTCAGATATTTGGATCCAGCTAATCCGAAAAGTGGCAGAAAAGTGTTTTACAGTGATGTAATTCTATCGAGGTTGGATGGTCATTATACGAAAAGATAACATCAAAATAGCACAGCCCACCGATCATCTGACCGGTGGGCTGTGCAGCGTTAATTCTGACATCCGCAGCTCAAACAGTGATTCCCGCTATGTACCTTACCTCAACTTCATGCCCCACAGCAGTCCTGTCTTTACGGGTATAGTTCGCAGTTCGTATGGTACTCATCTTCTTGACCATCTGGCCGCCGACAGAACCGGCCTCGCGGCTGGTCAGGTCGCCGTTATAGCCCTGCTTCAGGTTGACGCCCACTTCCTGAGCGGCCTCCATCTTGAACTTGTTCAGAGCCTCGCGGGCGCTGGGGACGACAGGCTGATTAGAATTGTTGGAACTAGACATGATGTTGCATCTCCTTGTCTGTTTGTTTTGTTGGATTGGGAATCCGAACATATCTTTGCCCCGGGCAGATTTTATATGTGCTCCAATTTTTGCGCGTTCAGGACATTTCGCCCTCTTTTTAAAATCAGAAACGGGCCGGATCGGGTCCTGCACGTATTTCGGCGGCGGCGTTCCGGCCGCCGCCGCCTTGTCGGAGCGCAAAAGCTGCGCGGCCGGATCTGTTTTCGGATGGGAAGGGTTCAAACGAGGTCGGGCCGCGGGTGCGCGCACCGGGAAAAGAAGGTCCGGCGCCCGGGCAGGCGGCAGGAATCGACAGATCCCTTTCCTTTGAGTTACCTCTTGAACCGATCCCGCTTCTTTGCTATACTGTTTGGGACAGGGCCCCCATGGAGGCCTGCGGCCGGGTTCGGCCGTCTATTTTCTGGGAGGGAACGGCAAATGACGAGCAATGGGACGTGCTGCTGCGGCTGCGGCAGCAAAGAGGCCGCCTTTTCCGCGTTGGCTCCCGTACTGGAACAGTACGGGAAGACGCCGGGCAGCTTGATCACCATCCTGCAGCATGCGCAGGATCTTTACGGCTATCTTTCCACCGACGCCATCCACTACATTGCGGAATACACCGGCATCAAGCCCGCCAAGATCTATGGCGTGGCTACCTTCTACACCCAGTTCCGCCTGAGTCCCATCGGCAAGCATCTCATTATGCTGTGCAAGGGGACCGCCTGCCACGTCAACGGCGCGGACAGCATCGAGGAGGCGGTCACCGAGGAACTGGGCATCACCGACGGGCAGACCACCGAGGACGGCCTGTTTACGCTCAACAATGTGGCGTGCCTGGGCTGCTGCAGCCTGGCGCCGGTGATGATGATCCGCACGGCGGATGGGGATGAGACCTACGGAAACCTGACCAAGGCGAAGGTCAGGGCCATCCTGCAGGACATCCGTGCAAAGGAGGCGGCGTCGAAATGAAAGTAGTCGTTGGACAGGGCAGCTGCGGCGTAGCGACCGGCGCCCGCAAGACCTCCGATGAGCTGGAGCGGCTCATCGCGGAAAAGGGCCTGACGAATGTGGCCGTGGATCTGACCGGCTGCGTGGGCACCTGCTACCTGGAACCCATCGTGGACGTGTACGGGGACGACGGCGCCCTTCAGGCCCGTTATGTGAAGGTCCAGCCCGATAAGGCCGCCGCCATCGTGGAAGAGCACCTGATGGACGGCAGGATCGTGGAGGATCTGGCCATCTCCCGGCAGGACGAGGCCTTCCTTTCCCAGCAAAAGCGCATCGTGCTGCGCAACTGCGGCGTTATCAATCCCGAGCACATCGAAGAGTACATAGCCGCCGGCGGCTACGAGGCCGCAAAGAAGGCGGTCACCTCCATGACGCCCCAGCAGGTCATTGAAGAGGTGCGCATCTCCGGGCTGCGGGGCCGCGGCGGCGCGGGCTTCCCCACCTGGTTCAAATGGAACGCCGCACGGCAGAATCAGGCCGACCAGAAGTATATGGTCTGCAACGCCGACGAGGGCGACCCCGGCGCGTTTATGGACCGCTCCGTGCTGGAGGGCGACCCCCACTCCGTGCTGGAGGGCATGCTCATCGGCGGCTACGCCATCGGGGCCAGCCAGGGCGTGATCTACGTCCGGGCCGAGTACCCGTTGGCCATCAAGCGCCTGGAGATCGCCATGGCGCAGGCCCGGGAGCGGGGCTTTTTGGGGCAGAACCTCTTCGGCACCGGCTTCAGCTTTGACATCCGCATCAAGGCGGGCGCAGGCGCGTTCGTCTGCGGCGAGGAGACCGCGCTCATCGCTTCTCTGGAGGGCGAGCGGGGCATGCCCCGGCTCAAGCCCCCCTTCCCCGCCCAGCGGGGCTACTGGCAGAAGCCCACCAACATCAACAACGTGGAGACCTTCGCCAACGTGCCCTGGGTCCTGCTCCACGGCGGCGCGGCCCTGGCGGCCATCGGCACGGAAAAAAGCGCCGGCACCAAGGTCTTTGCCCTGGCGGGCAAGATCAAGAAGGGCGGCCTGGTGGAGGTGCCCATGGGCCTGCCCATCCGCGACATCATTTTCGGCATCGGCGGCGGCATCAAAAACGACAAAGCCTTTAAGGCCGTGCAGATGGGCGGCCCCTCCGGCGGCTGTATCCCCGCGGAGCTGGCCGGCACCACCGTGGACTACGAGTCCATCCCCAAGACCGGCGCCATCGTAGGCTCCGGCGGCATGATCGTCATGGACGAGGATACCTGCATGGTGGATATGGCCCGCTTCTTCCTGGACTTTACCCGCAAGGAGTCCTGCGGCAAGTGCAACTACTGCCGCGTGGGCACCAAGCGGATGCTGGAGATCCTGGAGCGCATCACCCGGGGCGAGGGCAGGGACGGCGACATCGAACTGCTGGAGGAGCTGGCCGAAAAGATCAAGGACGGCTCCATGTGCGGCCTGGGCCAGACGGCGCCCAACCCGGTGCTCACCACCATCCGCTACTTCCGCAACGAGTATGAGGACCACATCTACAAAAAGAAGTGTACGGCCCACTCCTGCAAGGCCTTGATCCACTATGAGATCACCGACGCGTGCAAGGGGTGTACGCTGTGTGCCCGCAACTGCCCGGTCGGCGCCATCACCGGCAGCGTGAAGCAGCGCCACGTCATTGACCAGGATACGTGCATCAAGTGCGGCAAGTGCATGGATTCCTGCAAATTCGGCGCGATCGTCAAGGACTGAGGGGAGGGGAAGCGACATGAAACAGTACAGACTGAATATCGACGGCAAAGAGGTGCTGGGCGTCCCCGGTCAGACCATCCTGGAGGTGGCCCGGGAGAACGATATCTCCATCCCCACCCTCTGCTATGACGAGCGTACCACCATTTACGGGGCCTGCGGCCTCTGCGTGGTGGAGGTGGAGGGCAATCCCAAGCTGGTGAAGGCCTGCGCCACCGAGATCGCACCCAATATGGTGGTGCGCACCAAAACCAAGCGGGTCCTGGAGTCCCGCAAGACCAACCTGGAGCTGCTGCTCTCCAACCACGTGGGCGACTGCCGCCCCCCCTGCGTGCTCAACTGCCCGGCGGGCACCGACTGCCAGGGCTATGTGGGCCTGATCGCCAACGGCCGCTTTGAGGAGGCCATCGCGCTGATCCGGGAGCGCATCCCGCTGCCCGGCTCCATCGGCCGGGTGTGCCCCCATCCCTGCGAGGACAACTGCCGCCGGGCCCTGGTGGACCAGCCGGTGGCCATTGCCTGGCTCAAGCGCTTTGCCGCCGACTGGGATCAGTCCGGGGAGGATCCCTTCCTGCCCGAGATCGCCCCGGAGACCGGAAGATCCGTGGCCATCATCGGCGGCGGCCCTTACGGCCTGTCGGCCGCCTATTTCCTGCGCCAGATGGGGCATGCCGTGACGATTTTCGAGGCCATGCCCAAGCTGGGCGGCATGCTGCGCTACGGCATCCCAGAATACCGCCTGCCCAAGTCGGTGGTGGACGAAGAGGTCGCCACCATCGCGCGCATGGGCGTCACGCTGCGCCCCAATACCCGGGTGGGAAAGGATATTTCCTTTGAGACGCTGCGGGAGACCTATGACGCCGTTCTGGTGGGCGTGGGCGCCTGGGTGTCCACCGGCACCGGCTGCCCCGGCGAGGAGCTCCCCGGCGTCGTCGGCGGCATCGATTTCCTCCGCCACGTGGTCCGCAACGAGCCCATCGCCCTGGGGAAGCGGGTGGCCATCGTGGGCGGCGGCAACACCGCCATGGACGCCTGCCGCACCGCCGTACGCCTGGGGGCGGAGGCGGTCTACAACGTCTACCGCCGCACCAAGGACGAGATGCCCGCCGACCGTCTGGAGATCGAGGAGGCCGAGGAGGAGGGCGTCATCTTCAAGAACCTGACCAATCCGCTGGAGATCAAGGCCGGCCCCGACGGGCGGGTGAGCGAGATCGTCCTCCAGGTGATGCAGCTGGGCGAGCCCGACGCCTCCGGCCGCCGTGCCCCCAAGCCCGTGGAGGGCAAAACCGAGACCCTGCCGGTGGACACGGTCATCCTGGCGATCGGCCAGAAGGTGGACGCCGCCGGCCTGCCCGGCCTGGAGCTGACCCGCAAGGGCGGCGTGGTATACGACAAGAAGACCTTCCGCACCAGCCTGCCCGGCGTGTTCTGCGGCGGCGACTGCGGCAACGATAAGATCTCCATCGCCGTGGAGTCCATTGCCGACGCGAAAAAGAGCAGCGCCGTCATCGACGCCTACCTGCGGGGCGAGGCGGCGGCCTACGAGCGCCCCTATACCGTGGAGCGCCGCGATATCACCGAAAAGACCTTCGAAGACCGGGAACGCCAGTGCCGGCCCAAGATGGAGCAGCTCTCCCCCGAAGCGCGCCGGGATAATTTCTCCGAGGTCGTGGCGGGGTACGGGCCCGAGCAGGCCATGGAGGAAGCCCAGCGCTGTCTGGAGTGCGGCTGCCACGACTACTTCGAGTGCAAGCTCATCCACTACGCAAACGAGTATCGGGTCGCGCCCGAGCGGCTCTCCGGCGACGTGAACCGGGTGGAGTATGAGGACGAGCACCCCTTCCTTCTGCGCGACCCCAACAAGTGCATCCTGTGCGGACTGTGCGTGCGGGTGTGCGACGAGGTCATGGGCGTGGGCGCGCTGGGGCTGGTGCACCGCGGCTTCGACACGGTGGTCAAGCCCGCGCTGGAGCAGCCCCTGAGCACCACCGGATGCATCTCCTGCGGCCAGTGCGTCAGCGTCTGCCCCACCGGGGCGCTGGGAGAGCGGCTCTCGCTCCAGAAGAGCGTGCCCCTGGAGACCGAGTGCACCGACACCACCTGTTCCTTCTGCTCTCTGGGCTGCTCCATGCACCTGGAGACCGGCGGCGGCATGCTCATCAAGGCCGTGCCCGACCGGGAGGGTCCCGTCAACAAGGGCCTGCTGTGTGCCCGGGGCCGCTTTGGCTTTGACTGCGCCGAGCTGGAAGAGCGGCTGAACGCCCCGCTGGTGAAACACGGGGATGTGCTGGAGCAGACCGATTACCACGAGGCTGCCGTCCGCACCGCCAAGGGCCTTCAGGCCGTGGCCGCCCGGTATGGCAAGGACGCTGTGGCCGTCTCCATCTCCGCCCGGATGACCAACGAGGAGGCCTTCGCCATGAAGCAGCTGGCCGACGCCATAGGCGCGCGGACGCTGTGCTTCGACCACCGGGAGAACGGCCTCAAGCGGGTGCTGGGCTTTGACGCCTCCCCCAACACCATTGACGAGCTGCTTTCCACCGATGTGATCCTGGCCGTGGGCTTTACCGCCGCCAAGTCGGTGATGCGGGTGAAGCTGATGCAGGCCGCTAAGAACGGCGCCAAGATCGTCCTCATCAACCCCGAGGGCGCGGAGCAGGAGCTGGCCTTCCTCCATAAGGCCGTGTACGTGAAAAACGACCTGTCCTTCCTTAAGGAGCTGGCCCGCGCGCTGCTGGACCTGGGCAAGACCAGCTCCGCCCAAGGCTTCGACGCCTTTGCCGAGAGCCTCTCCGGCGTGACGCCCGGCGAGCAGGCCAGGGAGGTAGCCGCGCTGTACGCCGGGGCCAAGAAGGCGATGATCCTCTGCCAGCAGAACCCGCTGACGGCGGACGCCGCCGCCCTGCTGGCCGAGATCGCAGCCCTGTCCGGCCACCTGAACGCTCCCCGGGACGGGATCCTCCAGCTCCGGAGCAAGAACAACAGCCAGGGTCTCATCGACCTGGGCATTACCGCCGGAGGGGAGGCGATGGAGGGCGTCAAGGCCCTGCTGACCTTCGGCGAGGATCCCCAGGCCGCGTCTGTGAAGGACCTGGAGTTCCTGGCTGTGTGCGACGTGCACCTGACCGACACCGCACGCCGGGCCGACGTGGTCTTCCCCGGCACCGGCTTTGCCTGCGCCGAGGGCACCTTTACCAGCACCGAGCGCCGCCTTCAGCCCGTTCACGCGGCCATCGACTCCGACGTGCCTCTGCTCAACTGGCAGGTGGCGGGCGCCATCGCCCAGGTGTACGAGGTCGCGCTGCCCTACGGGGATGAGGCGGACCTCTCCGCCGCCCTGGACGCGGCCCTGCCCGTCTACCGGAACGCCCGGCTGGGCGAGGTGACCGGAGGCGTGCTCACCTGCGCCGCCCCGGTCTTTGCCCCCGTCCCGGCCGGCGCCGCCCTGGTCGCGCCCACCCCCTGTGCGGACGACCTGATGAACCTGATGGATTCCCGCATGCCCTGAGGGCGCTGAGCGGGCCAACCCACTCATTCGCTGACCGGCCGCCCGTATGGGCGGCCGGTTTTTCTGTTTTTTGATCAAATTTTGTACTTTTCAGTTTATAGAGGTTGCGCCTGGTCCGATCCCTGTGTTATGATAAAAAACGACAAAACAACAGGTCCCGCCGGAAACCGGTGCAAGGCCCCGCCGGGCGGGCGCTTCGGCATGGTTTCGGCAGGCCTGGCACCCTTGTTATCATAATCAAGTCAGGTGAGTCTGCGATGCAGGAAAAAAAACGCCGCTTTTCGTTTCCGTCCATCGGTCTTCGCAACATCAAGACCGCTCTTTCCGCCTCCCTGTGCGCCCTGCTCTATTTCTTGATCGACCGCAACCCCACCTTTGCGTGTATCGGCGCGGTCTTCGGCATGGGGGCCAATATGGAGCATTCCAAGCTCCACGGCGGCAACCGCCTGTTCGGCACGGTCATCGGCGGCTTTCTGGGGATGGGGCTTTTTCGCTTTTACCTGATCTTCTATCCGGACGGGGAAAGCCGCCTGCTGCTGGTGCCGCTTCTGTTTGTAGGCGTGGTGGTGCTCATCGTTTTGGCCCAGATTTTTTGGGTGGGCGCGGTACAGCCGGGCAGCGTGGTGCTGTGTATCGTATTGTTCAATACCCCAGTGGACGACTACGTGAGCTACGCGCTCAACCGCATGTTTGACACCGGGGTGGGCGTTGTCATGTCGCTGCTCATCAACTGGCTGCTCCCCCGGGAGCGGCTGGTGGACTGGCTGGGCAGGCTGGGCATCAAATGCCACGACACGCCCCACCTGGACGGGGTATAGCAGCCGCATAGCGCATCCGCAAGGAGGCCCTGCACAGGACCTCCTTTTTTGCGGCCCAAGGAGACGCGTATGGCATCCTGCCCGGCCCAGAGGGCGGCGGGGAATCCGAGACAAGCCGTCAGGGAAATGTTGTATTTTTTGCCGTGGGCGGATATAATGGAACTACGCAATCGGAAAAGGAGACAGGATCATGTCGAATATATGGCACGATATCAGCCCCGCCCGCATCCAGCCGGAGGATTTTGTGGCGGTCATCGAGATCCCCAAGGGCAGCAAGAAGAAGTATGAGCTGGATAAGGAGACCGGCCTCATCATTTTGGACCGGGTGCTCCATACGTCCACCCACTACCCGGCCAATTACGGCTTTATCCCCCGTACCTACGGCGACGACGGGGACCCGCTGGACGTGCTGGTGCTCTGCTCGGAGGAGATGGACCCGCTCACCCTGGTGCGCTGCTACCCCATCGGGTATATTTCCATGCTGGACGGGGGCAAGAACGACGAGAAGATCATCGCCATCCCCTTTGCCGACCCCACCTATAATACCTTCCGCGACCTGATGGATCTGCCCGGTCATATTTTTGACGAGATGGCCCACTTCTTTACGGTCTACAAAGCGCTGGAGGGCAAGCAGGCCGTGGCCGGAGACGTGAACGACCGTCAGGCTGCCATCCGGGTCATCCAGGGGGCGATGGATCACTATGCCGAATGCTTTTTGGGCGGGGTGGCTCCAAGGGGAGACTGCAGCCGCTCGGATCGGTAAGCAAGGGGTAAAATTTAAGGAATAATTAATGCTTTCTCGGTTCCAAAGGCGGTATGCCTATGGTAATATGAAGAAAACGCAGGCACAAACCTTGAATACAGGAAGCCGACCGGAAAGGAACGATCGACCATGGAACAACGATACGACTGCCTGGTGGTGGGGGCGGGCCTGGCGGGCGCCGTGGCCGCCCGGGAACTGGCGGAACGGGGCGGCAGGCGGGTGCTGGTGCTGGAGCGCCGGAGCCATGTGGGCGGCAATGCCTACGACCGCTTCGATGAGGCGGGCGTGCTGATTCACCAGTACGGTCCCCACATCTTCCACACCAATGACAAGCGCGTGTTCGACTACCTCTCCCGTTTTACCGCCTGGCGCAATTACCAGCATAAAGTGGTGGCCAATATCCCCAAGGGGGAGGGCCGCACGCTGCTGCCGGTCCCCTTTAACCTGGTGTCGCTGGAGGTGGCCTTCGGCCGCAGGCGGGCGCGGGCGCTGGAGGAAAAGCTCATCGCCGCCTACGGCGCGGAGAACAAGGTGACCATCCTGGAGCTGCGGCAGAGCCCGGATCCAGAGCTCTCCGCCCTGGCCGATTATGTCTATGACCACGTCTTTGTCCGCTATACCATGAAGCAGTGGGGCCAGACGCCGGAGGAAATCGACCCCAACACCACCGCGCGGGTGCCGGTGTTCCTCTCGCGCGACTGCCGGTATTTTCAGGACGAATACCAGGGCCTGCCCCTGGAGGGCTACACGCCCATGTTTGAAAAGCTGCTGGACCACCCGGACGTGACTGTGGCGCTGGACACCGACGCCGGCCGGCGGCTGACGCTGGGAGAAGACGGGATCACGCGGCTGGACGGCGCTGCCTTTGCAGGAACGGTGATCTACACCGGCGCGGCGGACGAGCTGTTTGGCTGCCGGTTCGGGCGCCTGCCGTACCGGACGCTGGAGTTCCAATGCGAGACCCATCCGGTGGATGCGTATCAGACCCATGGCACGGTGAACTATACCATGGATGAGGCGTTTACCCGCATCACCGAATTCAAACACCTGACCGGCCAGGTGCTGCCCAAGACCACGACCATTATGAAGGAATATGCCCGCGCGTATACCGGCAGACCGGGGGAGATCCCCTACTATGCCATCATCAACGACGCGAACAACGCCCTTTACGCCAGATACCGCTCCGCAGCGGAACGCTACCCCAACCTGCGCCTGCTGGGCCGCCTGGCGGAATACAAATATTACAACATGGACGCCATTGCCAAGCGGGCCCTGGCGCTGTGTGACGATTTGCTGAAGTGAGGAATCCCCATGTCAAAGATCATCACCTTTGCGGTGCCCTGTTACAACTCCGCCGCCTACATGGATCATTGTGTGCAGACCCTGCTCTCCGGCGGGGCGGATGTGGAGATTATTTTGGTGGACGACGGTTCCACCAAGGACGAGACCCCGGCGATCTGTGACCGGTACGCGGCGGAGTATCCGGATCGCATCCGGGTCATCCACCAGGAGAACGGCGGCCACGGCGAGGGCGTCAACCAGGGGCTGCGCCACGCCCGCGGGCTTTATTACAAGGTCGTGGACTCCGACGACTGGCTGGACGAGACCGCCCTAAGCAAGGCGCTGGATCAGCTGCGGGAATTTGCACAAATGGAGCGGCCGGTGGACCTGTTTATTGCCAATTATGTGTATGAGCACGTGGAGGATCAGACCCAGAAGGTCATGCGCTATACCAATGTCTTTCCCGAGGGACGGATCTTCACCTGGAGCGAGATCGGCCGGTTCCGGCCCTCCCAATACCTGCTGATGCATTCGGTGATCTACCGCACCCAGCTGCTGCGCGACTGCGGCCTGGAGCTGCCCAAGCATACGTTTTACGTAGACAACCTCTTCGTCTATCAGCCCCTGCCCTGGGTCAAGAGCCTGTATTACCTGGATCTGGACCTGTACCGCTACTTCATCGGACGCTCCGACCAGAGCGTCAATGAAAAGGTCATGGTCACCCGGGTGGATCAGCAGGTGCGGGTCACCAAGCTGATGATCGACGCCCACAACGTGAATAAGCTCTACCAGGAGCAGCGTAAGCTGGCCCGTTATATGGTCAGCTATCTGTCCATGATGATGACCATCTCTTCCATCTTCCTCATCATCGACGGCTCTCCGGCCGCGTTGGGAAAAAAGACGGAGCTGTGGGAATACCTGCGTACGGTGGACTCCGATCTGTACCACAAGCTCAAGTACCGCTCCGTATCCATGGTGGGCAATGTGCCGGGCTACCAGGGGCGCAAGCTCTCCGTGCATCTCTACCGGCTGGCCCGGCGTATCTATAAGTTTAATTGAGGCAGCGGCGGCGCCCGGTGCGAGGGTCGTCCCCAGTCAAAACAGGAAAGAATTACCGCTCTACAATTCGATAGAAAGCCGCAAGGATAACTCAAAATTGAGTATCCAATATCTGTATATTCCGATCGATTCCCGATACACTAGAAATGGGTGATCGGATGAATGTGGACTATTTTGCCATCGGCCAGCGGATCAAACAGGTCCGAAGAGACCGGGGCATGACGCAGGAGCGCCTTGCAGAGGCATTGTCGGTATCGGTGGGATACATCAGCCAGATCGAGCGGGGCGTGACGAAGATCAGCCTGGAGACGCTGGCGGCCGTGGCGGCCTGTCTGGCCTGTGATCTGAGTGAACTGGCTACCGGCGTGGCGGTGACGCAGGAGCACTATCTGGACCGGGAACTGGCCCAGCTGACCGCCCGCATGGATGGGCGGCAGAAAAAGCTGCTGCACGAACTGGCCCGGCTGATTCTGAAATATTGAGCATAAAAACAGGGCGGCTCCCGTCGGGAGCCGCCCTGTTTTTATGCGTCGGGGACCAGGTCCAGCAGCACCAGTTCAGGCCGGTTGAAGATGCGGGGCAGCCGGGTGGTCTCCCGGGCAAGCCCCCGGCTGACGACGAGGACGGTGCCCTCCAGATCATAGCGCCCTCCGGCGTACCGGGGGAAAAGACCCTGATTGGGGGCCGCAAGGCCGTTAATGAGGCCGGGCAGCCGCCATTGCCCCCCATGGGCATGTCCGGCGAGGATCACATCGAAGCCATAGGACAAATAGGTCTCGATGCGTTCCGGCCGGTGAGAGAGCAGAAGGGAAACCACGCCCTCCGGCCGCTGGGCCGAAGCCCGCTCCAGCTGGGCCGCCCAGGCCTGCTCGCCCACAGCGGGGTCGTCCACCCCGCACAGGGCGATAGCCGCCCCGTCTTTGGAAAAAAGCGTACAATCCCCTGCCAGCACCGTGACGCCCTGGGCGGAAAACCACGCCTTGAGCGCCTCCGCCCGCCCGGTGCGCCACTCGTGGTTGCCGGTGACGTAACAGCAGCTCCAGCGCTGCAGCAGAAGGGGGATCAGCTCCAGAGTGTTGGCGCCGGGTGCATCGTCGTCAAAGATATCGCCGCCCAGCAGCACCAGGTCGGGCTGGGCCGCCTCCAGGGCGGAGAGCAGCTGCGCCTGTCCCGCGCCGTAGTCGCAGCTGTGGAAATCGGTGATCAGGGCCAGACGGAGGGGCGCGGAGAGCTGCGGCGCGGGAATGGTATAGGTACGTACGGCCAGCCGGCTGTCCACGGCTGCCGCGCCCACGCAGACCAGCCGCGCCGCCGCCAGCAGACGCCGGCGGCGGCGCGGCCTCCTCACCGCCGGCCCTTGAGCAGCTGCTGCTTGATGTCCCATAGCTTTTGGGAAAGATCCACATAATAATTATGGGGGTTTTCAAAGCGCTTGACCTCGTCCCACAAAAGGTCGATCTGCGCCGCGCAGTAGGTGCGCATTTCCAGGATGGAGGGAGAGCGGTACACGCGCCTGCCGCGCTGGAAGACAGGTACCAGAAGTTCCTTGGCGGTAAAGTCGGTAAAGGTCTTTCGCTTCCAGGTGGCGTCCGGATCGAAGAGCTCCAAGGGCTGGCTTTCCTCCACGACCTCGTCGTGCAGCGTGATCAGATCCGCGAAGGCCTTGCCGGTATCGTTTTCAAACAGACGGTAAACCTTTTTGAAATGGGGATTGGTAATCTTGGCCGCATTCTCGCTGATCTTGATCTTGGGAATGATGTTGCCCGCGCCGTCCTCTACAGCGGCCAGCTTGTAGACCCCGCCGAACACCGGCTCGCTCTTGGAGGTAATGAGCCGCTCGCCCACGCCGAAGGAGTCGATCCTGGCGCCCTGGAGCAGCAGGTCGCGGATGATATACTCATCCAACGAGTTGGAAGCCACGATCTTGCATTCGGTCAGTCCCGCCGCGTCCAGCATCTTTCGGGCCTTCCGGGACAGGTAGGTCAGGTCGCCGGAGTCCAGCCGGATGGCGCAGCTGGTGATGCCCTGGGGCAGCAGCACCTCCTGAAAGGCGCGGATGGCGTTGGGAACGCCGGATTTGAGCACGTTGTAGGTGTCCACCAGCAGGGTGGCGGAGTGGGGATACAGCTGGCAGTAGGTCTTGAATGCGGTATACTCGTCCGGGAACATCTGTACCCAGGAGTGGGCCATAGTACCGCCGGCAGGCGCACCATAGATCTCGTCGGCCAGGGTGCAGGCAGTACCGGCGCACCCGGCAATGTAGGAGGCCCGCGCGCCCAGAATCGCGGCGTCGGGCCCCTGCGCCCGCCGGGAGCCGAATTCGCTGACCGGGCGCCCGCCGGCGGCGCGGACGATGCGGTTGGTCTTCGTGGCGATGAGGGACTGATGATTCAGCGTGAGCAGGAGAAAGGTCTCGATGAACTGGGCCTCGATGGCCGGCGCCCGGACGGTGAGGAAGGGCTCGCCGGGGAAAATGGGGGTGCCCTCCGGCACCGCCCAGATATCGCCGGTGAAGCGGAAGGTCTTCAAATACTCTAAAAATTCCGCGCAAAAGCAGCCCTTGCCCCGGAGATAGGAGATGTCCTCCTCGTCAAAGCGGAGGCGCTCGATATAATCGGCCACCTGCTCCAGACCGGCCGCAATGGCAAAGCCGCCGCCGTCGGGCACGTTGCGGAAAAATACATCGAAATAACAGATCTGACCGGCGTGTCCCGTTTGAAAATAGCCGTTGCCCATGGTGAGCTCGTAGAAATCGCAGAGGAGCGTATAGTTCATGTGATCCTTCATGGCTTGTTAACCTCCTGGCCTGCCGGCTCGCCGCGGGGCCCGAGCCTGGGCCCCGCGATAAGCGGCGGAGGGCGGCGGAAGTTCATTTCCGCGCCCGCAAAATCAAATCAAACTGGGGGTGTCCGGTGAAGGGGACCTCCACCGGGGGAACAGCACGCAGAAGCCGCAGAGGAGCGGGCCGCCTCAGCGGTTGCGCGCCGTGATCTGCAGGGCTTCCATCAGGCGCAGGGCCTGCTTATGGCGGGGTCCGGTCCGGCGGTGCAGGCGGCGACCACCACGATCTCCGCCTCCGGGAGCAGCCTGCCGCGCCATAGAGCTTCCAGCCTTCCGAAGCGCTGAGGCAGTGGGGGACCGGCAGCTTCCGGCCCTCCCGGGTATCCAGATAATCCCTGCCGTGCGTGTCCAGCGTAAAGGCCACGTCCTCGCCCGGGCAGCGGCAGCGGGCGATCTTTCGGGCGATGGGCGCATCCGGCTCCGCCGCGCCGGGAAAGCCCAGCGCACCGTCCACAAAGTCCTTCTGGTACTCCACGACCAGCAGCAGCTTTTTCATAGGGCGCCGTCTTTCCCAAATGCAGCGCCGGGGCCTGCGGCGCGGGTTCAGTTCAGGGCTTTTTCAAAGCAGGGGTAAGGCAGCGGCCTGCCGTGGAGACGGATCTCGCCCACCTTGGTAAACCCCCGGCTGAGAATGAGCGCCTGCATGCGGAGGTTGAGACGGTACGTGTCGATGCGCAGGGCGGAAAGGCCCCGCTGCCGGGCCAGCTCCTCCGCAAAGGCGAAAAAGGCCCGGCCCACGCCCTGCCGCTGGAAGGCCGGATCCACGGCCATGCGGTGGATCACCACCGCCGGGGGCGCGGTGGCCCAGGGCAGCGGGGCATACTCCGGCGCTTCGGCGGTGTTGATACACGCCGCGCCCGCCAGTACGCCGCCCGACCGGGCGGCGTACAGCTCGCCCCGCGCCAGATCGTCTGCGTAAAAGTCCCGGGTGGGGTAGTCCTCCCCCCACTGGGGGTTGCCCAGCTCGTTCATATGTGCCACCGCCCGGCGCACCAGAAGCCAGACCGCGTCCAGCTCTTCGGCCCGGGCGGGCCGTATCTCGATCATAGATTTGCTCCTTTGTACCGGCTGCGGCGGGCGGTCATTCCGCCGGGGGCGTGGGCCCCAGGGCGTTGTGCAGCTCCGGCGTGATGGCGCCCCGGAACAGGCGCACCGCGTAGCGGTGCAGATCCTCCAGCTTGCCGGGCACCGAGTCGGCGCTCAGGCTGCCGTTGGCGGAGAGGTCCTCATCCAGGATAAATTTGACCTCCTTGTCGGTCTTGCCGCCCCCCAGCAGGCCGGGGCCTGCGTGGAGCTTCATGCGGTAGCCGCCGGCCAGAGCACTCTCCACGTCCACGGCACATTTGCTCACATCGGTCTCCTCCACGTCGGGCTCCCCCAGAATGCCCAGATAGGGCTCCCGGATCAGATCGTCCCAAAGCAGCTCCTCCAGCCCCAGGGCCCGGCGGGAAAATGCGTTGACATACCGCAGGCCGATGCGCTCGAAAAAGGCGGGCTGGTAGATCTGGATAAACTGGGCCAGGGGCTTGTCCAGCCGGGCGGCAAAGTCCTCCCAGCGCTGGTAGCGCAGGGTGGACAGCGCGATGAAGCTGCTGGTCAGATTCAGCTTCCATTTTCCATCGGCGGAGACGAAGTTGTAGTTGGTAATGGGCGCCTGGGGCTCCAGCGCAGGCGTGGGGCCCGGCTTTACCTTGGGGGGCAGCTGCTCCTGACGGGCCATATAGCGGGGGAAGTCGTGACGCACCGCCTCCTGAAACTCGGCGGGGTCCTTGGCACCGATGTTCAGAATCGTGGGGAAGCGCAGCTGGCAGATGACCTCCACCAGCGGGGACCGGGCATATTGACAGCGGTCGTATTCGGCGAACAGCATGTTCCATACCGCTCCTTCCTGTGTGGGTTTCTTCTTTATTGTATCCCCGAAAGCCCCGTCTGTCAAACCGGTTGCGCCGATTTGTGCGGTGTGCTATCATCCAAATAAGAACGAAAGGAGGAGAGCCTGTGCATCTCACGCTGCAGCACGGCGCATATCGCGCCCAGGTGGATACGATGGGAGGAGAGCTCATATCCTGCCGGGACGGACAGGGACTGGAATACATCTGGCAGGGGGACGCCGCCGTCTGGCCGGGCCGTAACCCGCTGCTGTTCCCGATCGTGGGCGCTCTGGCGGACGCAACGGTCTGCTTCGCGGGCAGGGCATACCGTATGCAGCGCCATGGGTTTGCCCGGCGGCAGGAGTTTGCGGTGACCGGGCACGGGGAAAACTGGGCGGAGCTGGAGCTGCGGGACAGCCCCGAGACCCGGGCGGCCTATCCCTACCCCTTCCGCCTGCGGGTGCGGCAGACGCTGGGCGAGGGCGGCTTCACCACTGCGGTCACGGTGGAGAACCCCGGACCGGCGGAGCTGCCCTTCTGCCTGGGGGCGCATACCGGCTTTTGCTGCCCCCTGCTGCCGGGAGAACGGTTTGAAGACTATGAGCTGGTTTTTGCACAGCCCGAGACCTGCCCCGCCCTGATCCCGAAGGGAGGGGGGCTGGATCGGGGCCGCACCGCGCCCGGTCTGGAGAATGCCCGGGTCCTGCCCCTGCGGTACGAGACGTTCGATGCGCTGGATACCCTGGTGTTCGAGGGGCTGCGCTCCCGGTCGGTCACCCTGCGGCACCGGACGGCGGGGCGGGGCGTGCGCGTGGACTTTTCCGGCTTTCCGGTGCTGGCCCTGTGGACCATGCCGGACAAACACGCCCCATACCTGTGCATCGAGCCCTGGCACGGCTGCCCCCACATGGAGGGGGAGGGGACGGAATTCACCGATAAGGCGTACTGCATCCGACTGGCGCCGGGCGCGGCGCGGACCCTGTCCTACCGGGTGGCGCTGCTCTGAACGGGGGTCGGAGCTCGCGCGGGGCCCTGGCCGTCATGCATCCCCCTGTCGAAAAAGGCCTTTTTCGACAAGCTCAGGCGGACCCGCAAGGGCCCGCCTTTTCTGCACCCTTTTCGGGCCCGGGAATAGGATGAAACAGTCACGGATATCGGAGGGGAGTGCCATGAGAAACGAATTGAATCTATGGGTGATCGGAGGCGACATGCGCCAGGCCAAACTGGCCGAGCTGCTGGCCGACGACGGTCACACGGTACACGCCTTTGCGCTGGAACAGCTGGGCAAACTTCCCGGCGTGTTGCCGGAGGAGAGCCTGGAGGGCGTGGCGCTGGCCGACTGCGTGGTGCTGCCCCTGCCGGTGGCAGGGGAGGGCACCCTGCTGAATGCGCCGCTTGCCGCAGGACGCCACCCCCTGGCCCTGGTACTGGACGCGCTGCGGCCGGGGCAGGTGATCTGCGCCGGAATGGTCTCGCCCCAGACGGCCTCTATGGCTGCGGACCGGGGGCTGACCCTCCACGACTATTTCCGGCGGGAGGAACTGGCGGTAGCCAACGCGGTGCCCACCGCAGCAGTGATAGGACACGGGCGGGGCGCATATCCTCTTGGTGCCGGTCAGGCGGCGGAAAAGAAGAAAGGGGGGGAGGGCCCATGGGTCCGGCGGAACAGGGAAAACACAGGGACGGCGGCGCCCTGCGGGTGGCGGCCTACTGCCGGGTCTCCACAGAGAAGGAGGATCAGCTCAATTCTCTGTCTGCCCAGCGGCAATTTTTTCAGCGTTACATTACGGAGCATCCGCAGTGGTCGCTTGTGGACGTGTTCGCGGATGAGGGACTGTCCGGGACCTCGGTCCGGCGCCGGCTCCGGTTTGCCGAGATGATCCGGCGGGCGATGGACGGGGAAATCGACCTGATCCTGACCAAAGAGGTCTCGCGCTTTGCCCGCAATACGGTGGACGCGCTCCAGGTCACCCGGCAGCTCAAGGAGAAGGGGGTGGGCGTGCTTTTTCTCAACGACAACATCGACACACGGGAAAACGACGGGGAATTCCGGCTGACCATCATGGCCAGCGTAGCCCAGGAGGAGAGCCGAAAGGTGTCGGAGCGGACCCGGTGGGGACAGCTCCAGGCCATGAAGCGGGGCGTGGCCTTCGGCAACGACTCGCTGTACGGCTACACGCTCCGGGCGGGACGGCTTACCATCCGGCCGGAGCAGGCGGAGGTGGTTCGGACCGTCTACCGCAGCTTCCTGGAGGAGGGCAAGGGGGCCCACGCCATCGCGCGGGCGCTGACGGAGGCCGGGGTCCGCCCCCCGCTCCGGGCCGGCGGAGCGTGGTCCGCCACGATGGTGCTGCGCATGCTGCGCAACGAAAAATACTGCGGCGACCTGCTGCAGAAAAAGTACCGGACCACCGACTATCTGACCCACCGCAAGGTCCCCAACGACGGGACGGAAGCGCAGTTCTGCCTGCGGGACCACCACGAGGCCATCGTCAGCCGGACGCAGTTCGAGGCCGTGCAGGCGGAGCTGGCCCGGCGGGCGGGCCTGGCGGCGGACCAGGGCAGGTTTTCCGCCCGGTACTGGTATTCCGGGAAAATCCGCTGCGGGGCCTGCGGAAAAAGCTTTACCCTGAAGCGGACGCGCCGGGCGGACGGGACGGAATACCAGCGTTTTGTCTGCCGGGGGCGATTGGAGGGCGGGCATGCCTGCCGGATGCGGGCGGTGCCCGCGCAGGACCTTCTTGCCTGTGCCCGCGGGGTGCTGCGGGCAATTGGCCTGGACGGCCGGGCCGTCACGGAGGAGCTGGTGCGGGCGCTGGAGCGGCCGCAGCCGGACGCCGCCGGCGGGGCGGAGCCGATCCGCAGGGCCTTGCAGCGCAGGACGGAGCGAAAGGAACGGGCCCTGGAGGCATTCCTGGACGGCGACCTTGCCGGCGGCGATATGCGCCGCATGGTGGAGCGGTACGAGGAGGAGATGAAACAGCTGCAGGAGCAGCTGGAGCGGCTGGAGCAACAGGGGGCGGACGCTGAAGAGACCGGGGCGGAGCGCCGGGCCCGGGTGGCGGAGCTGGCGGAGCGGGAGCTGGCGGGCTCGGACGCGGTCCTGGACGAGGCGATCCGGCGCATCACGGTTTATCCGGAGCAGTTTCTCGTTGAGGTGGCGGAGCTGCCCGTCGCCTTTCGGGTCTGTACCGGAGGGGATGTCCCGGCGGGGGACGGCCCGCCGCAGGATACTGCTTGCAAATAATAATCAGACATTGTAAGATAAAGAAAACAAAGCGCGGATATGGGAAAGGAGCGTGCCGGATGGATCTGCTGCAAAGTGTTATGAATTCCTCCTCCCACGCAATGTTTACGCTGGACCGGGAGGGGATCATCACACACATCAACCGGCAGGCAAAAAACCGGTTTGGCCTGTTCAATCACAGCCGGTATTCCCATGCGGCCGGGCGGCTGGAGCCGGGGGACCTGGTGATCGTGGCGGACAGCGCCATCGGCGCCGACGATGGGAATCTGCGTCCCGCCGATCTGGAACGCCTGGGTATTCAGGATAAGAAGATTTGCTCCGGCGATATGTTTGTGGCCATCGGCGCTTTTGACCTGCCTGGGAGCAAGCCGGCCTATAAATTCCTGCCCGGCAGGGATGCGGATGTCCTGCATCTGGAGTCGGTCCATCAAGGGACCGCGGTCCGGGCGTCCATCGGCAACCGGATCGCTTTGGCGGCGGTGGGAGAGACCGAATACGTCATCCGCTATTTTCGCTCCATCGGACAGATGGTGGTGATCGACGGCAAGACGGGGCAGGTGAAATTTTGGCAGGAAAACGGCTATTCCGCCCGAAGGGAGGGCGTGGGCAACCTGCTGCGGGGCGGGGCGTACATCGCAAAGAGCCCCGACTTCGAGATCAAGGTCGAGGGCTATCATTTTCGGGAGTTTTTTGAGGGCGAACGCTTTGAACGCCATCTGGCACAGGTGATGAGCGGCCAGGTGCCGCAGTACGAGGATATGGAGTACGAGATCAACGGCTTTGAGCTGATCGCCTCCATCCTGCCGGTGCCCGGCGGCGCGCTGCCGGAGAGCGTGATCGTGAAGTTCCGGAACATTGAGGATATCCGGGTCACGATCATGGAGCGAAACAACGCCATCAAGTCCGCAGAGCGGAAATACCGGGAGACGGAGCGCAGCGTGCGGCCGGATGGAAACGCCTTTGCCGCGCTGTTCGGCATCGGCACCGCCACGGCCTCGGCCCGGCACCATGCCTATAAGCTCTCCCAGCTGGACTGCAACGTGCTCATCACCGGCGAGAGCGGTACGGGGAAATCCTTCCTGGCCCGGGCGATCCACCAGGCGCAGCCCCGCAAGGGGCCCTTCGTCACCGTAGACTGCTCCACCATTGCGCCGACCCTGTTTGAAAGCGAGATGTTCGGTTATGTGGGCGGCGCGTTTACCGGCGCCAGTCCCAAGGGAAAGGCCGGATTTTTTGAGGAGGCCGACGGGGGCACCATTTTTCTGGACGAGATCGGCGAGATCCCGCTGAATATCCAGGCCAAGCTGCTCAACGTGATCCAGAACAAGGTGGTCTGCCGGGTGGGCTCCACCAAGATGGTGCCGGTGGACGTGCGCATCCTGGCCGCCACCAACCGCAATCTGAAGGAGGATGTGGCCGCCGGGCGCTTCCGCCAGGACCTGTACTACCGGCTCAGCGCCTTTTCTCTGGAGCTGCCGCCCCTGCGCAGCTGTCCGGAGGACATCTGCTTTATCATCGACAACCTGATGGAAAAGATCCAGCAGAAATACGGTATGACCAGAAAGAATTTGTCCGGCGAGGCCTTCAGCAAGCTGATCGCCTATGATTGGCCCGGCAACATCCGCGAGCTGGAAAACGTGCTGGAGAGCGCCGTAGCCCTGTCCGAGTCGGACATCATCTACGCCGAGCAGATCCGCCTGGAGAGCGAGCCGGTGCGGATGGGGCTGAAGGAGCGGCTGAAGATCGAAGAAGAAAAGATCATCCGGCAGACGCTGGCCCAGTGCGGCGGCAGCCGGATCCAGGCCATGGAGCAGCTGGGGCTGTCCAAAACGGTGTTCTATGGAAAATTGAAGGAATACCAGATCGAATGAGCGGAGACGCTGTCAAAGAAAAAGGTTCTGATTTCGGGAAAAGGAGTCCCGAAATCAGAACCTTTTTTGTGGGGCGAAAGGGGCGCGCCGGCGTTATCCGGGGGCGAGACGGCAGGAAGCCGCCTGGAGATGGGCGATATAGACAAAAGGCAGGGCAGGCCATTTGCTCTTTCAGACAAAAATAAGCGGCATGCGGAGCTTGGCAGAGAATTTGCACATAGAATGAGCAGAAGCCGACGGGGTCGGAACGAAAGGAGCGTGTCATTCCATGCAGTTTTGGAAAATGAACGGGGCGGGCAATGATTTTATCATCATCGACAATATCCGGGAGCAGATCCCCGTGGAGCGGTTCGGGGACCTGGCCAGGCTTCTGTGCGAGCGGCATCTGTCGATTGGCGCCGACGGACTGATGGTGGTGGAGCCGGCCCGGGGGGACGCCGACTACCGGATGCTGTTTTACAACTCGGACGGCAGCCTGGGCGAGATGTGCGGCAACGGCGCCCGCTGTATCTGCCGCTACGGCTATGAAAACCGCCTGGCCGGCGAGGTGCAGCGGGTCGAGACCACCGCAGGCCTGGTCACCGGCCGCAGGATCGACCGGCGGCGGTATCAGATCCGCCTCAACGATCCCACGACCGTCAGGCTGAATGCGCCCATCGAGGTGGACGGGACGGTCTATGACTGCGCCTATGTGGAGCTGGGGAACCCGGGCCTTCCCCATGCGGCAGTCCCGATTTCCGGACTCAGGGCGTATCCGGACCGGGCGCTGTTCGACCTGGGCCGGCGGATGCGGTATCACCCCGCGTTTCCCAAGGGCGCGAACGTAAACTTTTATGAGGTCACCGGACCCGACCAGGTCTATGAGCGCACCTACGAGCGGGGCGTGGAGGATTTCACCTACGCCTGCGGTACCGGCACCGGTTCGGTGGTCACGGTGCTGACGCTCCAGGGCAAGGTCAGCGGGACGGGGGTCCGCGTAACGATGCCCGGGGGCGAGCTCATCGTGGATATCGACCGCCGGGGGAACGAGATCGAAAACCTGCTGCTGACCGGGCCCACCAATATTGTGGCCAAGGGCGAGGTCACCGACGAGGAGCTGTGCGATTAAAGTGTATGTAGGTCCGTAAGGACGTTACATAAAAAGAACGCGCCGCAGGGTTGTCTGGGTACCGGGAGAGTGCCCCTCGGTTTTCGTTCAGCTGTGTGGTAAAAAGAAATGGAGGAGTTCTATCATGAAGCGTTTTCTCAGGAAGGTTGGATCAGCAGCTATCATCGCATGTATGGCACTTGGAATGATGGCCACCGCATTGGCCGTATCCGGCACCGTGAGCAAGGACCTTTACTTCAACAACATCAAGGTCTCTTTGGACGGAAAGATGGTGGATCTCAAGGATGCAAACGGAATGGCCGTCGAGCCCTTTGCCATCGACGGCACGACGTACCTCCCCGTGCGCGCAGTGAGCGATGCCGCCGGCCTTGACGTTGAATGGGACCAGAAAAATCAGCAGGTCAAACTGTCCACGGGTACCGAAGGCATGACCACTCCCGCCATTTCGTCCTG
>NZ_JALFGV010000086.1:0-24735 GCF_022777125.1 Lawsonibacter sp. | reverse complement strand
CACCGGGAGGACCAGAAACGGTTTTACTCCTGCCACAACTTTTACTCGCTGGATGACTTCGCCAAACAACTTGCTGTCCACAACCGCCGCTCCATCAACTTCCCCATGAGGCCCCTTCACTGGCTTTCTCCCGCAGAGTTCGCCGTCCAATATGTTTGACTAACCTACAAAAATGTACCGGCGCGCGGCGCAGTATGCTTTTATTTGACGGAAATAGGGGGATGAAGTATAATTATAATGATTCATACAGCTTGCGGGCCCGTCACATCGCTGCAGCGTTTCAATTAATGAGGGAAAGCGCCATGAGAAACAGGAAATGGGAAAACGGCGGAGAGCGGATCAATATTGTGTGGCCGGTACTGGTCTGCGGGCTGGCGTTTTTGTTTGCCGTACTTTCGACCTCCACGATCCTCAGCATGAACCAGGACCTGAGCGCATTGTATGAGTACCCCTATCTCAACGCCCAGCACATCAATCGGGCCACCAATGCAGTATCGCTGATGCGTCAGGGGATGAACCGGCTGACCATTCGCCGGGGAGCGAAGGATTACGCGGCAGTGCGTACTCTGGTGGAGGAGGCCATGCCGGAGCTGGTAGAGAGCCTGGATTACATCGCGGGGCATTACCTGGGCCCCGCGGAGGATGTGGACGTGCTGAAAGACGCGGCGGAGCAGATCGTCGTCCTTCAGCAGGAACTGCTGGAGCATGAGGAATACGAGGCGCAGAAGGCCAAACGGCTGCTGGAGGAGGAGCTGGCGCCCCTGTATGACCAGTTCATGGAGGACTCCAACGTCGTCATGGTGTGGAGCACCGCAGCCGTGCGGGAGGTGGATCGGGAGTCCGACCATACCACCCGAAAGGTCGTGATCCTGGCGGCGGTCATGACGCTTTTCATCCTAACGGTATCTGTTTTGTACTATCGTTCGATCCAAAAGAAAAGCCGGGAGCTGAAAGGACGGGAGCTGCTGTTCAGCCTGCTTACGGAGACGATCGACGATGTGGTATACATCTATCACGCAACGCGGCGGGAGAGTGAATTCCTCAGCGGCAACACCGAGCGGGTATTGGGCCTGACGGAGGAGGAGCTGCTGCGGGACCCGGACAAGCGGCGGGCGATGTTCGCCGATCAGGAGAGCTTCCGCATGGTGGAAGCGATCTTCCGGGGGACGGTCCTGCGGAAGCCTGTGGAGCGGGAATGCCGGATCATGAACCCGAAGACGAAGCGGGAGCAGTGGATGCTGCTGCAGGTCTACCCGGTCCTGCAGGACGGCGGGGTGGAGCGGTATATCGCCAAGCTGGAGGATCAGACCGAGGAGCGCCGGACCCGGCAGACGCTGCGTGACGCCCTTGAGAACGCCCGGCAGGCCAACGCGGCCAAGCGTAATTTTCTTTCCCGTATGTCCCATGAGATACGTACGCCCATGAATGCGATCATCGGTATGACGGCCATCGCCGCCGCCGACCCGGATGACCGCGCCAAGACGGAGGAGTGCCTGACCAAAATTGCCTATTCCTCCAAATACCTTCTGAGCATTATCAACGATGTGCTGGATATGTCCGCCATCGAGAGCGGGAAGATTTCCATTACCCGGGAGCCCTTCAACCTGGCCCGCCTGCTCACGGAGCTGGGCGCAGTCTACGAAAGCCAGTGCGCCAGCCGCGGCGTACAGTTCGCGCTGACCAACGATCTGAGCGAGGAGCATCTGATTGGAGACCAGGTCCGATTGAATCAGATCCTGCATAACCTGCTGTCCAATGCGGTGAAGTTCACCCCCACCGGCGGCCGGGTCCGGCTGGAGGTGGGGCAGACCGGGCAGCAGGGCGTCTACCGTCAGCTGTGTTTCACGGTCAGCGATACCGGTATCGGCATGGACGAGGGGTTCCAAAAGCGGATGTACCTTCCCTTTGAACAGGACCCCCATGCCGGAGTCCTGCGGCAGGGGGGCACCGGCCTTGGGCTGGCGATCGTTCGGAACCTGGTCACCCTGATGGGAGGGAACATCCGG
This sequence comes from Lawsonibacter sp., assembly GCF_022777125.1. Taxonomy (NCBI): domain Bacteria; kingdom Bacillati; phylum Bacillota; class Clostridia; order Eubacteriales; family Oscillospiraceae; genus Lawsonibacter; species Lawsonibacter sp. Next base: position 22,729 of record NZ_JALFGV010000086.1, on the reverse strand, counting down.
GTGAAGAGCGCCCCGGGCAAGGGCAGCGTTTTTCAGGTGGAGCTGCCCTTTGAACCCGACCAGAGCGTCTGCTGCACGGTGGAATCCGGGGAACGGAAGGATCTGCGGGTCCTGGTGGCGGATGACGACAGGGGTACCTGCGAGCATGCGGCCCTGCTGCTGGAGCGAATGGGCATGTCGGTACGCTGGGTCCTCTCCGGCGCCGAGGCGGTGGAGGAAATTCTGTGGGCCTGTGCGGACGGGACGGACTATGACGTGTGTATTCTGGACTGGCAGATGCCGGGCATGGACGGGATTGAAACGGCCCGCCGCATCCGTGAGCGGGTGGGACCGGACCTGCTGATCATCATCCTGTCCGCCTACGATTGGAGCGGCGTCGAGCCGCAGGCCCGTGCGGCCGGTGTAAACGCCTTCCTGTCCAAGCCCATGTTTCCGTCCAATCTCCATCGTGCGCTGCGGGAGGCGGCGGGGCATGGCAAAACGCCCCCAGCACCGGCCCGGCGCTGCGGCCGCTATGATTTTACAGGCCGCCGCATCCTTTTGGCGGAAGACAACCAGCTGAATCTGGAGATCGCCGCAGCGCTGCTGGAGTCTGCCGGCGCTGCGGTAGACCAGGTCTCCGAGGGGCGCGCCGCAGTACGGGCGTTCGCGCAGTCGCCGCCCGGCACCTATGATATGATCCTGCTGGATGTGCAGATGCCGGTACTGGACGGACACGGAGCGGCCCGGGCCATACGTGCCTGTCCCAGGCCGGACGCGGCGCGTATCCCCATTTTTGCCATGACAGCCAACGCCTTTGCGGAAGACGTAGCAGCCGCCAAGGCCGCAGGCATGAACGAGCATGTGGCCAAGCCCATCGACGCGGAAGCGCTGTATGCCCTGTTGGATGCCTATTTCAGAGGAGACAAGGAGGAGTGAGTATGGAGCAGAACCGATGGGACGCTTTGCAGAATGCGGGCATCGACCTTCCGGACGCGCTGCGGCGCATGGCGGGCAATACGGAGCTCCTCGAGAAATTTTTGATGCGGTTTCCGGAGGACGACAATTTTGGAATACTGGGTCGTGCGCTGGACGGGGCGGATTGGGATACGGCGCTGATCGCCGTTCACACGCTCAAGGGCATCTCCGGAAATCTGGGAATGGGGCGTCTGTGTCAGTGCTGCTGCAGAATGGTGGAGCAGCTGCGCTCCGGAGACACGGCAGGAGCGCGGGCCAGCTACAACGAGCTGGCCGGGGTCTATCGGGCGCTGTGCGGCGCGCTGAAAGGCGGCGTCTGATGGAGCCGAGAGATACCCTGCTCCTGGTGGACGACCAGCAGGCCGACCGCGCCGTTCTGCGGGAACTGTTTCAAGAGGAGTACAATCTGCTGGAAGCGGAAAACGGCGATCAGGCGCTGCTGCTGCTGGAGGAGAATCACACCCGGATCGCGGCGGTGCTGCTGGATCTGCTCATGTCGGCCAAGGATGGTTTCCCGGTGCTCGCCGAGATGAGGGCCAAACGAGTTCTGCCTGAAACGCCGGTGGTGGTCATCACAGCTCAGGATTCCGCCGCGCGCGCGGCGCGGGCGTTCGAACTGGGCGCCTCGGATTTTATCGTCAAACCGTTTGAACCCTGCGCCGTCCGGCGGCGGGTGCGCAATCTGGTGGAACTCAGCCGCTACAAGCGGTGCCTGGAGGAGCTGGCGGAAGAGCAGGCAAACGCGCTCCGGCAGTCCAACGAGGTCATGGTAGACACGCTGTCCTCCATCATCGAATACCGCGGCGCAAAATCAGGCCGGCATATCCTGCGGATCCGCCGCTTCACCAAGCTGCTGCTGGAGGAATTGGCGCGCAGCTGTCCGGAGTACCAACTGGACGGGCGGAAGATCGCCGTTATCTCCGCCGCCGCCGCGCTGCACGACATCGGCAAGATCGCCATACCGGACGCTATCCTCAACAAGCCGGGCCAGCTGACGCCGGAGGAATTCGAGGTGATGAAGACCCATTCCGCCATCGGCTGCCGCATGCTGGAGCAGCTGGACGGCATGGGCGACCGGGAATACCTGCGTTATGCCTGGGACATCTGCCGCTATCACCATGAGCGGTGGGAGGGCGAGGGATATCCCGACGGACTCCGGGGGGAGCGTATCCCACTCTGGGCGCAGGCGGTAGGCCTGGCGGACGCTTACGAGGCACTGACCACCGACCGGGGCTATCAAGACGCCTGCTCCCATGAGCAGGCCATGAATATGATTTTGAACGGAGCGTGCGGCAGCTTCTCCCCTAAGCTGCTGGAGTGCTTCAAGCATCTGCGGGATGCGTTTGCGGCGCTGGCCTGCACCTATACCGACGATCCTCCCGCCGCAGGCGGAGGACCCCTCACGCCGCACGACGTCTCCGTCCCGCACGCCGGGGGGCTGGATATGCTGCAGACCGCCCAGGTCAAATACCTGACGCTGCTGCGCTATGTGAACGCCACCGTAGTAGAGGTGGATCTGGATCAGGGGGTCTACCACATGGTCTACGATCCCAATCCGGATTTTGCGCTGCTGCGCTCCGGGGCGAGCTTTGCGGAGTCCATGCGCAATCTGGTCCAAAGGGCGGTCCATCCGGACGACCGCGCCCGGGTGCTGGAATTTCTGAAAAACAGCGGCGAGGAGTTTTTTGCCAAGGGGCTGATGAAGTACAGGCACCGCTATCGGGTCTACAGCGCCATGATCGGCGATTACCGCTGGTACGAGGCCACCCTGCTGCGTATCGACGTGGATGATCTGCACTCCCGCAAGGGACTGGCGGTCTGGCGGGAGGCGGAAACAGCGGAAGCGGAGGACACCCGCGAGCGGGAGACAGCCCTGCGCAGCCTGTGGAGCGGCGTCCAGTGCTGCCGAAATGACCGGTGGTTTACGCTCATGGGGGTCAGCGAAAACTTTTCCGCCCTGGTGGGCTATACGCCGGCGGAGCTGGAACAGCGCTTCCAGAACCGCCTGACCGGGCTGATCCTCCCGGAGGACCGGGCGGAGGTGCGCCGCCGGACCAGAGAACAGCTGACGCTGGGAAGCGGCGTGGAACTGGAATACCGCCTGGTCCGGAAGGACGGGCAGGTCATCTGGGTCCTGGAGAAAAGCCGTATGGTCACCGAAGCGGATGGTGTAGAGTATCTTTACTGCGTGCTGGTGGACATCAGCCGGACCAAGAAAGCGCAGGAGGAGCTGCGGCTTTCCCTGGAGCGGCATCAGATCATTCTGGCCCAGACCAACGATATCATCTTCGAGTGGGATGTGGCGGGCGGAACGGTGAGCTACTCCCCCAACTGGAAGGAACGCTTCGGTTACGCGCCCATGACAGGCGGCGTGGGAGAGGCGATCCCCAAGGCGTCCCATATCCATCCGGAGGATGCCCCGGTGTTTCTGGATGCACTGCGCACCCTGATGGACGGCGCTCATTATCAGGAGATGGAGCTGCGCATCGCCAAGGCGGACGGACGCTATCTGTGGTGCCGCATCCGTGCCACCGCCCAGCAGAGGGAGGACGGGCGCCCCATCAAGGTGGTGGGCGTGGTCATGGATATCGACGGGGAGAAGCGGGCCAATCAGGCCCTGCGGGACAAGGCGGAGCGGGATGGGCTGACCAGGCTGCTCAATAAAAATTCCGCACGCCGCCGGATTGAGGCATATTTATCCGAGGCAGAGGGAGAACGCGCCGCGCTGCTCATCATCGATGTAGATAATTTCAAGCAGGTCAACGACAGCTACGGCCATATGTTCGGCGACGCGGTCCTCGCCCGGCTCTCGGAGGAGATCCGCGGGCTTTTCCGTGCGGACGACATCGTCTCCCGCATCGGCGGGGACGAGTTTCTGGTGTTTTTGAAACGGGTCCCGGACAAGGAGCAGGTCGAGGAGCGCTGCGGGCGCTTGATCGAGGCGTTTCAGGGGATGTTCCAGAAAGAGCTGGTCAGCTGGTCCCTGTCCTGCTCGGTGGGGGCGGCCCTTTCACCGGAGCACGGCGCCGCCTTCCAGGAGCTGTTTCAGCGGGCCGACCAAGCTTTGTACCGGGCCAAACGCCGTGGAAAGAACTGTTATGAGCTTTACCGCGCGCAGAAGGACGCCGGCTTCCAGCAGCCTGGAGCCCCCCTCATGGCCGTCGGCGAGCGCATCGATTCCGGCGGGCGTCCCGGTACGGCAGAAGATGGGCTGGTCCAATACGCCTTCCGCCGCCTGTATGAGTCGGGGGATGTGGAGAACACGGTCCAAGATATCCTGGCGCTGGTGGGCCGCCGGTTCAACGTCAGCCGGACATATATCTTTGAAAACACCCCGGACAACCGGGCCTGCCGGAATACCTTCGAGTGGTGCAGCGAGGGCGTCGAGCCCCAGATCGACCGTCTGCAGCATATCGAGTATCAGCGGGATCTGGGCGGGCGCTATGAGGAGAACTTTGACGAGCACGGTGTGTTTTACTGCCCGGATGTGACCCGTCTTCCCAAATGCCAGTATGATATCCTGGAAGCGCAGGATGTCAAATCCCTGCTCCAGTGCGCCATTCGGGACAACGGCGTGTTTCGGGGCTACGTGGGCTTTGACGAATGCGTCGGAAGCCGCCTTTGGACCCAGGAGCAGATCGATGCGCTCACCCATATCGCCGGCTTTCTCTCGGTATTCCTGCTGAAGCTGCGCTCCCAGCAGCAGGCGGAGGAGCGGGCACGGGACCTGCGCATTGCCTTGGACAACCAGAATTCCTGGATCTACGTCATCGACCCGGATACCTATGAGATGCTCTTTATCAATGCCAAGACCCGCGCCGTAGCGGCGCAGGCAGCGGAGGGGCTGCGCTGCTATCAGGCCTTCCTCCATCGGGACGCGCCCTGCGGGAACTGTCCGGCCCGGGATATCCGGAGGGATGTGAACCGCACGGTGGAGTTTTATAATCCCGTCCTGGATATGTGGAGTCTGGCAGACGCATCGCTGATCCGCTGGAGCGGGCGGGAGGCCTGCCTGATCAACTGCCATGATATCACACGTTATAAAAAGACCTGTGACCCGGAACGATAGGAGGGACCGCTGTGAAACAGCTTCTGCGCCGCGGGGGCGCTTTGTGTCTGATCCTGCTGCTTTGTGCCGCTGTCCTGGCGCCGGCATCGGCGGCGGAGGATCAGGGCGCCGGCGCCCTGACCATTCTGTTCACCCATGACACCCACGACCGTTTTCTTCCCGTCCCGGATGAAGAGGGCGGGGAATACGGCGGCTATACCCGCCTGGCCACGCTGCTCCGGCAGGAGCGCGCCGCGGCGGAAACCCCGGTAGTCACCCTGGACGCGGGAGATTTCTCCATGGGCTCCCTGTTCCAGACCATCTACGCCTCCGACGCCCCGGAACTGCGGGCGTTGGGACAGATGGGATATGACGTGACCACCCTGGGCAACCACGAGTTCGACTACCGCGCCCGCGGCCTGGCGGAGATGCTCGGCGCCGCGGTGGACAGCGGGGACCGCCTGCCCGCCGTCGTCCAGGCCAACTACAAGCCGCCTGCGGGGGACGGCGCGACCCGCGCCGCCTGGGAGAACTATGGCATCGGAGACTATGTAGTGCTGGAACGGGACGGGGTGCGCGTCGCGGTCTTTGGATTGCTGGGCGTGGACGCCGATGCATGCGCCCCCATGTCCGGCATGGAATTCACCCCGCTTGCGCAGGCCGCGCAGCGGGTGGTGGAGACCATTCAGGCACAGGAAGCGGCGGACTATATCGTGTGCCTGTCCCATGCGGGGACCACGGACGGTAAAGGGGAGGACTACGAGCTGGCAAAAGCCGTGGACGGCATCGACGTGATTATCTCCGGACATACCCACTCCGCCACGCAGGAGCCCATCCGGGTGAACGATACCCTGATCGTCTCCTGCGGCGAGTACACCCGGAACCTGGGCGTGCTGACGGTGGAGAAGACCGGAGAAGGACTGGATACCCTGGACTTCCGGCTGGTCCCCATTGATGAGACCGTGACAGAAGACGCCGCCATGACCGCGATGGCCCGCCGGTTTCAGCAGAAGGTGGACGAGGGGTATCTGGCGGATTTCGGACTGAGCTTTGATCAGGTGCTCTGTGAGAGCGCCTTCGCGTTCACGCCCATCCGCCGGTTCGCGCAGCAGCAGCAGGAGGACCCCCTGGGCAGCCTGATCGCGGATTCCTATGTCTACGCGGTGGAACAGGCGGAGGGGGAGGACTACAGGACCGTGGACTTTGCGGTGGTGGCCGCAGGCGTTGTCCGGGCTTCCTTTGCTGCGGGAGAGATCACCACCTCGGACGCGTTCAACGTCTCGTCGCTGGGCTCCGGAGCGGACGGTACGCCGGGCTACCCGCTGGTGTCCGTATGGCTGACCGGACGGGAGCTGAAAGACGTCTTCGAGGTGGACGCTTCCGTTACCCCGCTCATGCCTGCCGCCCAGCTCTATCCGGCGGGCATGCGCTGGACCTATAATCCGCGCCGGCTGATCTTCAACAAGGTCACCGCGTGCGCCCAGGTGCTGCCCGACGGCTCTGAGGCCGCGCTGGAGGACGAGCGGCTCTACCGGGTGGTCACCGGACTCTATTCCGGACAGATGCTGGGGACGGTGAATGCAAAATCGTTCGGCATCCTCGCCGTTACGCCCAAGGACGCCCAGGGGAACGAGATCACCGACCTGGAGGCGCACATCATCCATACTTCCGGCGGCTCGGAGGTCAAGGAATGGTACGCCCTGGCCTCCTACCTCCAGTCCATGGGCACGATGGACCGCCGCTATGCCGCTCCGGAAGGGCGCAAGGTGTCCGTGCCCTCCTGGAACCCCGTCCATTTGCTGAAGAACCCAAACCGGATCACGCTGCTTGTTCTGCTGCTCGCCTTGATCGTAATCGGTCTGGTGGTTTTTCTTGTTTACCGCATCGCGACCCGGGGCCGCCGCAGGCGCTGCCGCGGGGGCAGCGGCTACCGCCGTTATCGGGGATAGGGAGCAGCCGCTCAGCTTGCCGAAAGAGCCTTGCAGCGCCCCTCCGCCGGAGCGGGGGGAATCAAGTCCGATCCCTGTTTCGCAGCGGCGTGTACGTCGTGAAACATACATCCCGGCCTGTACGTGCGCGCACGTACAGGCCGTAGCTTTCCCGAACAAACGGCTTCGCCGCTTGTCCGGCAGCCTCCTTTTTACGACTTGGATTTGGGCTTAAAGATGAGCGCGACCAGATAGCCGAAGAAGATCGCGGCGGTGATGCCGCCTGCGGCGGCGGTAACGCCGCCGGTGAGGGCTCCCAGAATGCCCATTTCATCCACCGCCTTGGCCACGCCCTTGGCCAGCAGGTAGCCAAAGCCGGTCAACGGCACGGTGGCTCCAGCGCCGCCGAAGGCCACGATATACTTATAGATGCCAAGCGCCCCCAGAACGACGCCGGAGACCACATAGGTCACCAGAATCTTGGCGGGGGTAAGGGGTGTCTTGTCGATCAGAATTTGACCGATGAGGCAGAGCAGCCCGCCGCAGAGGAACGCGCGGACGTATTCCCAAAAGAGTTCCATGACGGATTCCTTTCTCATTCCGGCGGGGAGCGCGGGAGGCCGTCTCCCGGCCGCCCCGCGGCTGTGGTGTTATTTTGTGCAGGAGATGGCCGCGGCGTGGCAGATGCAGGGGATGCTCTCGCCCTGCTGGGTAGAGGTGGGGGAGAGCAGAGCGCCCGTGCCGCAGAAGAGAATGTTTTTCCAGCGCCCGGCGCGCATGCCGTTGAGCAGATGCCCGGTGAGCACCACGGCGGAGCAACCGCAGCCGGAGCCGCCGCAATGCACGTCCTGACCCTCCAGATCGTAGATCAGGGTGCCGCAGTCGGTCAGGTTGTTCAGGTCCATGCCGTCCTTGTGGAACAGGTCGAACAGGATCTCGCTGCCCAGCTTGCCCAGGTCTCCGGTGACGATCAGGTCGTACTGAGAGGGCCTGCGTCCCGTGTCCTGGAAGTGGGCCTTGATGGTCTCATAGGCCGCGGGCGCCATGGCGGCCCCCATGTTGTTGGCGTCCTTGATGCCCTTGTCCACGATTTTGCCGATGGTGGCGTGGGTCACATAGGGGCCGTTCCCGTCCCGGGCCAGGATGATGCAGCCGGAGCCGGTCACCGTCCACTGGGCGGTGGGGGTGCGCTGTCCGCCGTACTCCAGCGGGGTGCGGTACTGCCGCTCGGCGGAGCAGAAGTGGGAGGAGGTCAGCGCCGCCGCCCACTCCCCGAAGCCGCCGTCCAGCATAGCCGACGCCATACACAGGCCCTCCGCCATGGTAGAGCAGGCCCCGTACAGTCCCAGAAAGGGCGCGTCCTGTCCCCGCATGGCGAAGCCGGAGCCGATGCATTGATTCAGCAGGTCCCCGGCAAAGATATAGTCTAATACGCTGACGCTTTGCTTGGCCTTGTCCAGCGCGGCGGACAGAGCCAGCTTCTGCATGGCGCTCTCTGCCTTCTCCCAGCTTTTTTCGCCAAAGCTGTCGTCCTGATTGATGAGATCGAAGCTGCCGGCCAGGGGACCGTCCCCCTCCTTTTTGCCCACGACGTTGGCGTGCCCGGCGATGGAGGGGGGCGCGGCAAAGGCGATCGTCTGAGCGCCCAGTTTTTTTGTGGTCATAATCGATCCGTCCTCCCGCAGAAATAGATGATGCTATTTTGAACGAAAAGCCCGAAAAATATGAGGATGTATTTTGTGGGCGGACATGCTGGTCAAATACCGGGTTTTGAGCTATAATACCCTCAGTGGACAAGAAGCAACGCATATGCGCAGCCGGCTTTTTGAGACCGGACGCCGGGATCGATCCCAATCCCAGGGGATGCTTTGGACGTCAAGGCGTTTGGGTTTGCTCCGCGCGTCCGCTGCCCACGGCGGGCGGCTTGCCCGGATGCAGGGAGAGGACGCAAGGCTGCGGCAAATTTAAAGTTGGAGGAGAGCCCATGGTGGAACAAGCCAAGCGCACCCTGGCCTATATTTGTCCGGAATGCCGTCAGAGCGTGGTGATCGAGCGCACCGCGTTCCAGCTGGCCGCGGCGGGCAGCGAGCTGCCCTGTCCCTGCGGAAAATCGGCCCTGACGGTGGAGCTGGCCGGGGATCGGGCCCATCTGCAGGTGCCCTGCCTGTTCTGCGGCACGGACCACAGCGTCTCCTGCTCCCAGCGCGCCTTTCTGCACGAGCATCTGCTGGCCTTCTCCTGTGCACGGTCGGGCCTGGACTGCTGCTATGTGGGCGAGGAGGACGCCGTCTTCGCCGCCGTGGGGCGGCTGGAGGAAGCGGTGGACAAGCTGGAAGCCGAAGCCGGCGCCAAGGGCGCTTTTCTGGATGAGCTTGTGATGCACGAGGTGCTCTCAGAGATCCGGGACATTGCCCAGCGGGACGGCATCTCCTGCACCTGCGGTTCCCAACGCTGGAACCTTCAGGTCAATTACAGCTCGGTGGACCTGAAGTGCGCCGACTGCGGCGGGGCGATGCGGATTCCGGCCGCGACCGCCAGCGATATCGAGGATATCTGCTGCAAATATACGCTGCTCATCCATGGCAGAGAGGGGGCGGGGCATGACGGTCTATGAGCGGGAATACCGGGTGGACTCGCGGGAGACCGATCCCTGGTACAACTGCCGGCCCTCCGGCGTACTGGGATTTTTGCAGGAGGCAGCCACGGCGGCCGCGTGCGCCCTTCATGCCTCCCGGGATGAGATGCTGGATAAATATAACGCGTTCTGGATGCTGGCCCGGGTATGGTACCGGCTGGACGAGCCGTTGAAGTGGGGGGATCGTCTGCGCATCCGCACCTGGCACCGGGGCGGCAGGGGGGCCTCCTCTTACCGCGACTTCGATTTGTTTGTCAACGACGCGCCGGTGGGAGAGGCGGTCTCCCTCTGGGTGCTGGCCAACGCACAGACCCATAAGCTGGTGCGCATGGCTGGCATTGAGGAATTCCAGGGCACGGACGGGGGCGCGCTGTGCAAGACCAGACTGCTGAACAAGGTCCGCATGCCGCCGGATATGACATGCGCCGGCACGCGCAGCTTCCGCTACAGCGACCTGGACGTGAACGGCCACGTGAATAACGTGCGCTATGCCGACATTGTCTGCGACGCGCTCCATCTGGAGCGTATGGGTGCGGAGCGTTTTGTCTCGTCCCTTCAGGTGGGCTATCAGGCCGAGTGCCGGGTGGGGGAGACCGTGGACCTTACGACCGGCAGCGACGGCGGCGCACAGTACGTCCATGGCGCGGACGGCGCGGGGAAGACCCGGTTTGACGCCATGCTCACATTATCCGATTTAGCCGGAAAAGCCCCTTGACAATCCAGAGGCGAGGGCATAAAATAGGAAAAATTTATGGTTAGAGAGACAAGGAGATGCACTATGGTCAACACCGACGAGCGCCAGAAGTTTACCAAGCAGGGTCTCACCTTTGACGACGTGCTGCTGATCCCGGCGGAGAGCGATGTACTTCCCGCGGACATTGACCTGCACACCCAGCTTACCAAAAAGATCCGCCTAAACATCCCTCTGATGAGCGCCGCCATGGATACCGTTACCGAGTACCGCATGGCCATCGCCATCGCCCGGGAAGGGGGTATCGGCGTCATCCACAAGAACATGTCCATCGGGGCACAGGCCGAGCAGGTGGATATGGTCAAGCGCAGTGAGAACGGCGTCATCACAAACCCCTTCTGGCTGGCCCCCGGCCATACGCTGGCCGAGGCGGATGAGCTGTGCGCCAAGTATAAGATCTCCGGCGTACCCATCTGCGACAACGGAAAGCTCATCGGCATCATCACCAACCGGGATATGAAGTTCGAGACCGATATGAGCAAGCTGATCGATAACGTGATGACTAAGGACAACCTGGTCACCGCAAAGGAGGGCACCACGCTGGAGGAGGCCAAGGAGATCCTCCGGCGCCACAAGGTGGAAAAGCTCCCCATTGTGGACGATGAGTTCCATCTCAAGGGCCTGATCACCATCAAGGACATTGAAAAGGCCCAGGTCTACCCCAATTCCGCACGCGACGACAAAGGACGCCTGTTGGTGGGCGCCGCCATCGGCGTTACCTCCGACGTGCTGGACCGGGTGGCCGCTCTGGTGGAAGCGGGGGCCGACGTGCTGGCGCTGGACTCCGCCCACGGCCATTCCCATAATATCCTGGAGTGTGTGCGCCGCATCAAGGCGCTCTATCCCGACGTGCAGCTGATCGCGGGCAACGTGGCCACCGCAGAGGGTACCCGCGCCCTCATTGAGGCGGGCGCGGACTGCGTGAAGATCGGCATCGGCCCCGGCTCCATCTGTACCACCCGTGTTGTGGCCGGTATCGGCGTGCCTCAAATCACCGCTGTGTACGATGCGGCCCGTGTGGCGGCGGAGTACGGAGTGCCCATCATCGCCGACGGCGGCGTCAAGTATTCCGGCGACATCGCCAAGGCTCTGGCCGCGGGCGCCAACGTGGTCATGCTGGGCTCACTGCTGGCGGGCTGTGAGGAATCCCCCGGCGAAACCGAGGTGTATCAGGGCCGCCAGTTCAAGGTCTACCGCGGCATGGGCAGCCTGGGCGCTATGGCCAAGGGTTCCAAGGACCGCTATTTCCAGGAGAACAACAAGAAACTGGTCCCAGAAGGCGTCGAGGGCCGTGTGCCTTACAAGGGCCTGACCGGGGAGACCATTTACCAGCTCATGGGCGGCCTGCGGGCGGGTATGGGCTACACCGGCTGCCACAGTGTGGAGGAGCTCCAGAGCAAGGCGCAGTTTATGCAGATCACCTCCGCCGGCCTTCGGGAGAGCCATCCCCATGACATCTATATCACCAAGGAAGCGCCCAACTACACCCTCAATCCGCAGTAAGCGGCGCGGGGCGCTTCCAGCCCCGCGGAAGCGGGGCCGCGCGGAGCGCGTGCAAGGTTTTGAAGAAAAGCTTGCTGCCGGGCGGATTCACTTCGCCCGGCAGATGAACTGGGAGGGGTCCCCAATGGATGGAATCATCCATTGGGGCGCGCCCGACTACACCCTCAATCCGCAGTAAGCGGCGCGGGGCGCTTCCAGCGAAGCGCTTGATTTGCAGCAGGCGACGATGGCAACAGCCCCCACCGGGTTTCCCGGCGGGGGCTGTTGTCAGCTGCGGCCGGTGTCCAGCACCAGGTCGCAGCGCTCCGGCAGGCGGAAGGTCTGGAAGTAGGCCTCTTCCAGCGGGATCCAACGCGCCTGGAAGCGCGCAAGCCCCGCTGTCCCCTCGCGCTCCAGCAGCCGCTGGCGCTGGACAGCGGGAGAACAGGTCAAAAAGATGCGCGTGTGGTAGTATCGGTACAGCTCCGGGTGGAGGGCATAGCTGCCTTCCACGAGAGCCAGTCCGGTATGCGCCGCCTGTACCGGCGGACCGAAACCGCCGCTATGGCAGTCGAAGGGGCGAAAGCAGACCGGTTTTCCTGCCGACCAGGGAACGAGGAGCTCCGCCGCCACCCGCTCATAGTGGATGTTGCCGCCGGGCTGTGCCAGACGCTCCGGCGTGCGCAGGGCGGGGGGGAGAAAAAAGTCATCCATGTGGAACAGGGAACAGCCCAGTACCGCCGCCGCCTGCCCGGCCAGCCGGCTTTTGCCGCTGCCGCAGCGGCCATCGATGGCCGCCAGTACCGGCCCGTCCGCCTGGGACAAGGGGGCCAGCTTCTTCAAAAGCTGCTCCAGCAGCCGGTCGGTCTCCTGCACGTTCAAACCCCTCTCGTGATGAGATCCTTTTTCCGCAGGCATTATTATAGCACATTCCTTTCCCGGGAGCAAAGCGCTTTTCGGGATGTCCCGCCGCACGCGGTCATCCGCCGCCGCTTGGTGGCTGACCCTCGTCAGCGGCAAGTGGAAGGGGCTCCTACTGCGGGACCTGCTGGATGGGACGCGGCGGTTTGGGGAGCTGAAAACTCCGCCGGCCACGTGACTCAGAAGGTGCTGACCGCTCAGCTGAGGCAGATAGAGGCCAGCGGACTTCTGACGCGCGCCGTGTATGCCCAGGCGCCGCCCCGGGTGGAATATACGCTGACAGAGCCGGGCTACAGCCTCAGGCCCGTTTTGGATGCCATGCAGGCATGGGGCGATGCCTGTCAAAAGGCGGAAGGCGGCCGCATCTGAACAGGCCCTTCCAGGTCCACAAAATACAGACGCGCGGACCGGTTCAATTCGGTCCGCGCGTTTTTATCAGGGACGGCAGATTGCATTCCCGGCAGGCAGTCCGGAAGCTCTGGCCGGTGAGCAGAAAGCATACGCCGGGCAGCGAGGCGGCAAGCAATACGCCCGCGAAACAGCTCAGCAGTACGGCGGCAAAGAAGAGCAGGTGAGCGCCCATACCGGCGAACGTGCTGCCCATCCACCCCGGCCACAGCCTCTCCCAGAAGGAGATGGCCAAGGGGTGGGCCAGATAGATTCCGAAGGACAGACCGGAACAGAAGGTCAGGAGCCGTCCGGAGCGCCGTGCTTCCCCGTAAGAGCGCGCCAGCAGGAAAACGGCTCCGGAGAGCAGCGCGGTAAACACGTGCAGATAGCTCTTGAAGCTTTCGTCATAGGCGCCGGTGCTCCGGCGCAGCCACCAGGTGCCCCCGGCGATGATGAGGACGCACGCCAGCGAAACCAGCCACAGGACCCGCCGGGAGGGCAGGCGCCTGAGCCGGGCCAGCCGGGCTCCCAGCAGAAAGTAGCCCAGATAGCCGCCGATCAGGTTTACATTCAGGGTCCAGTGGACGGTAAAAACGGTGCGCCAGGCGCTCTCCAGGGGCAGAAAATCCCGCACCGTATTCACACCGATGGTCAGAACCAGCCAAAGCAGCACCAGATAGTTCCAGTGGGCATCGGTCAGGCCGTCGGCCATTTTTTTCAAAAAGGGCGAGAGCAGATAGACCGGGATCAGGGCATATAAAAACCAGTATGGGACCATGGCGGGGGTATTGGGCAGCGCGGAGAGCTGCTCCAGAGCAGCCGCCGGACCGGCCCGCAGCAGCGTGAGCAGAACCACGAGAGCCGACCAGGCCGCCAGGGGCAGCAGTACCTTCGGCAGGCGGCGGCCAAACAGGGCGGACAGATCCGCCGTCCCCTCCTGGGACAGGAGCAGGGCGCCCGAGAGCATAAAGAACAGCGGGACCGCCGCGGTAGCCAGGGAAGAGGCCAGATTGGCGAAGTGCCACACCGCCCCGGAAGCGGAGCGCAGCGCCGCTGCCGCGCAGTGGAGGTAGACCACCCCCACCATGGAGCCGACGCGCAGCAGGTCGTAATCCCAGCGGCGGGACCGGGGAGAGGGGGTCATAAGCCCACCGCCTTTCTCCGCAGTACGGACAGCGGAGGGGCCTGGACGGGCAGCTTGAGGTGCAGGGCCATCTGCGGCTTGCGGGCCTGGTCGATGGGAAGACCGTCGCCGTCGGTAAGTTCCTGCGCCCGAAAGGCCACCGGAGCCACACCCGGGCCGACCAGCTCCAGCTCGTCTCCGGCGGAAAACTTATTGCGCAGGGAGCAAAGGGCGGTCCCGTCGGGGGTGCAGGAGGTCACCACGGCCATCACCTGCCAGTCCCGGACATACCGGGCGCTTTCCGTGTGCTGCCCCGGCGCGCCGAAATAGAAGCCGGTGGAATAGGGCCGGTGGCTGACCTTTTCCACTTCGTCCCGCCAGACGCGCTCCAGGGGCTTGCCGGCTGCGGCGGCGTCGACGGCGTGGCGATAGGCCCCGGTCACAATGCCCGCGTAGTAGGCGCTTTTGGCCCGCCCCTCGATCTTCAGGGAGTTCAGACCAGCCCCGAGCAGTTCCGGAATGTGGTCGATCATGCACATATCACGGGAATTGAGAATATACGCGCCGCCCTCGTCCTCCCCGATGGGGAAATATTCGCCGGGGCGCTGCTCCTCCACCAGGGCGTAATGGTAGCGGCAGGGCTGGGCGCACGCGCCGCGGTTGGCGTCCCGGCCCGTCATATAATTGGAGAGCAGGCACCGCCCCGAGTAGCTCACGCACATGGCCCCGTGGATGAAAGCCTCCAGCTCCAATGCGTTTGGGGCTTTGGCGCGGATAAGCGCGATCTCGTCCAGGGAGAGCTCACGGGCCAGGATCACCCGGCCTGCGCCAAGCTCATGCCAAGCCCGGGCGGCCTCGTAGTTGGACACGCTGGCCTGGGTGGAGATGTGGGCCTTCACGGCAGGGGCATAGCGCTTCAGCAGGGAGAGCACCCCCACGTCGGCCAGGATGACGGCGTCCACCCCCAGGTCCTGGAGGTATTCCATCCATTCCGGCAGACGGCGGATCTCGTCGTTGCGGGGCATGGTGTTGCACGTCACATGGACGGCCACGCCCCGCCGGTGGCAGAGCGACACCGCCTGGCGCAGCTCGTCCGGGGTGAAGTTTCCGGCAAAGGAGCGCATGCCGAAGTCCAGTCCGGCCAGATAGACCGCGTCGGCCCCGTAGGCCAGGGACATGCGCAGCCGCTCCATATCCCCCGCGGGGGAGAGGAGTTCCACGCGCTTATCCATTGCGGTACCGCTCCTGAGTCGCAATGAAGCTGAGCTGTTCCTGGTGGGTCTTGAAGAAGTGGTGGACCCCGTCATCGCCCAGAGCGTAGTAGTAATAGCTGGTGGACTCGGGATTGACCGCGGCGCGCAGAGCGTCCGCACCGGGGTTGGCGATGGCCGTGGGGGGCAATCCGGCGTGCCGGTAGGTGTTGTACGGGGTGTCGGCGCTGGTGTCCACCACGGTGCCGCCGGTGGCGTATAGGATGGTGGCGTCGATGTTCAGCAGGCCGTTGGTGGCGCTGGTATTGGTCAGGCGGTTATAGATGACGGAGGAGATCCTGCGCTGATCCGAGCCGTCGGTCTCCTTCTCGATCATCGAGGCGATGATGACGGCGTCGTTGATGCTCATGCCCTGGTCGGTCATGGCCTGACGCATCTCCTCGGTAAAGATCTGGTCAAAGCGCAGGATCATCTTGTTGAGCACGCTGACCGGGTCCTCGCCCATATAGAACTCGTAAGTGTCGGGGAACAGATACCCCTCCAGGCGCTTGGCGTCTCCCAGGGGGAGCACGCCCTTGAGGAAGGAGAACTTGAAATCATAGTTGGCGGCGGTCTCTTCCAGCTTGTCCGCAGTGGAGACCCCTTTGGCCTCCAGCAGCGCGAAGATCTGCGCCTGCGTCATACCCTCCGGGATGGTGACGGTGGCCACCATCCGGCTGCCCGAGCTGCTGCCCATGCTGGTGATCAGCGCGCGGTAGTCCATATCGGTGCTCAGCTCATAGGTCCCGGAAGAGAGCTTGTATTTGGCGTGGGTCAGGGAGGCAAAGGTCTTGAAGACGAACTTGTATTCGATCAGACCATTCTCCGAAAGCAGATCGGCCACGTAGTCCATGTCGGCCACCGAGATCGTTTCGGTGACGGTCTCGCTCGTGCCGTCGGCGGCGGTCCGCTCCACCTTCCGCTCCTCCTGGGCAAAGATCTCCTCCGGCAGGGTGATCACGGCGGTATGCTCCTGCTTGTTCAGAGCCAGCAGGTCGCAGGCCCAGGTCCAGCCCAGGCCGGCCAGCAGGGCGGAAATGCCCAGCACAAAGGCGACATAGATCAGTGCGCCCAGCGCGCCCATGCGGCGGCGTCTGCGGCGGCGCTTGACGGGGCGCTGGCCGGGCTCCTCACCGCGGCTTTGCGCATGAGCAGGCGCCGCGCGGCGGGGCTGGTAGCGATTTTCTTCCTGTGACATTTGCTTACACTCCTAACTGAAACTGCACGGGGCAGGGGAAATCAGACGCCCATTCCCGCAAATGGAAAAAAGAATCCTGTCCGCTGGAACCACACCAACCCGGTCCACATAGTATGAGCCAGATGAAGCAAGTGAGGTGAAACAAAGCATGTGCTGTGGTAACAATGGCTGGGGCGGCGGCGGCTGTCTGTGGATCATCCTGATCATCATCATCATCTGCTGCTGCTGCGGCGGCGGAAGCTGGGGCGGCTGCGGGTGCGGCTGCAACAACAACTGCGGCTGCGGGTGCAACGACGGCTGCGGCTGCTGCTGAGGCAGACTACCTAAGTGACCGTGCGGAGGCGGGGCCGGCAGGCCCCGCTTTCGCCGCGTCCGGGGCGGACGGGCCGTAGAGGCCGTCCTCGGTTACCACCAGGTGGACAAGCGCGTCGTGCGCTTGGCGGGGCAGCGCGTCAAAGAGCAGGGCCCCGCGGCACAGAGCGACCCGTATCCCGCCGAAGCCGGGCAGCCAGCGGTCATAATAACCGCCGCCCTGGCCGAGGCGCCCCCCGGAGCGGTCAAACGCCAGACCGGGGATGAGGGCCAGCGTTATCCTTCCCGCATCGACCGCCGGACAGTCCTCTCCCGGCTCCAGCATTCCAAAGGCGTGGGGAATCAAAACGGTATCCGCCCGGATCAGGCGGGCCTCCAGGCGCCGCTCCGGCAGGCACCGGGGCAGGGCGAGACGCTTTCCCAGCTCCAGCAGCGGCGGGATCAGCCGGGCGGTGTCCGGCTCGGCGCCCATACCGTGGTAGAGCAGCAGCGTATCCGCCGCCGCCACCTGGGGCAGGGAGAGAAACCGGGACAGAAGCGCGTCGTCGCTGGCGCGCCGCGCCTCCGGGGAGAGCGCCCTCCCATATGCGCGGACCTGACGCCGCAGGGCGGCTTTGTCAGCGGTAATGGACTTCATGGCGTACCCGGCGGGCGGCCTCGGCTCCCCTGAGCGCCTCCACCAGCGCCAGGCCAAAATCAAAGGCGGAACCGGCGGCCTCGCCGGTGATGATGCGTCCGTCCGCCACGACCCGGGCGCCCTTCTGTACCACGGCGGAGCCCATCTCCTCCTCCATGCCGGGGTAGCACACCGCCCGGCGGCGGTCCAGAATGCCCAGATGGGCCAGAATGGTGGGCGCGGCACAGATGGCCGCCAGCCAACAGCCGTGATCCCGGCAGCGCTGGATCAGGGCAAGAGCGAACAGATTCATCTGGATGGACTCCACGCCGCCCATACCGCCGGGAAGCACCAGCATCTCCACCCCGTCGGGGTCCAGCTCCTCCAGGGAACGGTCGGCGCAGACCGTGATGCCGTGACCGCCGGTGACCCGAAGGCCGTCCAGACCGACCAGCGTTACGTCCACGCCGGCCCGGCGCAGCAGATCGGCGGGCACCAGCGCCTCGGCCTCCTCAAAGCCGTCGCCCAATAAAATCGTTACCATAGCTCTCACCTCACGGAAGAATCGGCTGGATCAGCGCTAAAATATCCCGGTGGATCTCCTCCGCCGGACGCAGAGCGCCGGCGGCATCCACACAGGCGACCGTCCGCCAGCCCAGACACTCCGCCGCCCGCAGGGCGGTTTTGCGGCACAGTGCGAGATAACCGGCGTCCACCTCGTGGATGTCGCCCTGGGTGTGGGTGGCCTGCTCCCGGGCCCGTAGCAGCGCGATGGAGCGCTCGGTCGGCATGTCCAGATAGACCACCAGATCAGGCCGGGGAAGTCCCAGCTTGGCATGCTCGAAGTCGTAAAGCCACTGGAAAAAGCCCTCCCACTCCGGTTCGGGCAGCTTGCAGGCCTGATGGACTGCGTTGGAGGTGGTATACCGGTCGGAGAGCACCAGCCCGCCGCCGGTATAATACTCGCCCCACACCTTTTTCCAGGAAGCATAGCGGTCCACCGCATAAAAGGCGGAGGCCGCGTAGGGATTCACATCCGAGGGGCGGCGGCCGAATTCGCCTCCCAGATACATGCGGATCAGCGCGGAGGAGGGCTGCTGGTATTGGGGAAAAATCAGCCGCTGGAAGGGGCGCTGCGCCTGCTCCAGGGTCCTGCACAGCAGGGAAAACTGGGTGGACTTTCCGGAGCCGTCGGTGCCCTCCAGGACAATCAGCGTTCCGCTCACCGGCCGCCGCCTCCTTTCCTCCGCGCGCCCAGCGCGTAAAGAAGCACCAGGGGCAGCTTTGCCATGCGGCCGAAGCGCCGCGGCTCTTTGATCAGGCGGTGGAGCCACTCCAGGCCCAGTTTTTGATAGGCCTCGGGGGCCCGTTCCACCACTCCGGCGAACACGTCCAGGGCGCCGCCCAGGCCGACCATCAGGCTGCACCCGGTCTCAGGGCCGTTTTTTGCCATCCAAAGCTCCTGCTTAGGCGCGCCGAGGCAGACGAAGCATACGTCGGCGGCGCAGGCACGGATGTCCTCCACCACGGGAGCGTCCTGGGTAAAGTAGCCGTCGCGGGTGCCGCAAACGATCAGTCCCGGGTAGGCGTCCTTCAAATGGGCGGCGGCCAGCTCGGCCACGCCGGGCTTTGCGCCCAGAAGGAACAGGCGCTTGCCCTGCGCAGCCATCCAGCGCAGCAGGCGCTGGGCAAAATCGATCCCGGTCACCTTGCCCTTCAGCGGGCGGCCCAGGATCTTGGCCGAATAGATCACGCCGATGCCGTCGGCCAGCACCAGATCGGCATCCAGCAGCGTCTGGCGGAACGCCGCGTTCGTTCGGGCCTCCAGCAGGAATTCCGGGTTCGGGGTCACAGCGTAATGAAAGCCGCCGCGCTCCACCAGCGCGGCCCCGGCGCGGGCCGCCTCGTCCAGCGTCAGGTCGTCAAACCCGACGCCCAATATGTCAGTGCGCAAGGAAATATGCCTCCCCATCAGCAGATCATTCCAGTATGGAACCTATAATTTCATGCCATTTTATCATAGATAGCAGGAAAAGTCCATGAGGAAACCCCGCGAAGGGACGAGGGGAAACATGAAGATTCTATAAAGTTTACGGGATTTTACCGTTGACATTTTGGGAACAGGTCATTATAATAAACGCAATACAAGCCGTGAGGCACTTTTTTTGCAGCTTGTTGCTTTAGCAGCAAAAAGCGCTAAAGCATACACTGTGCACAAAATGGAGGAAAATGAAATGAAAAACTTGTCTAAGTTGACCGCTCTCGCTCTGAGCGGTGTCCTGGCCCTGAGTCTGGCCGCCTGCGGCGGCAGCGGAACCGCGTCCACACCCGCGCCGGAGACCTCCGCACCGGGGACGCCGGCCCCCGAGACCGCGTCTCCCGCTGGAGAGACCGCCTATACCGTAGGCATCTGCCAACTGGCTCCTCATGTGGCGCTGGACGCCGCTACCGAGGGCTTTATGGACGCCATCAACGAGGCGCTGCCCGGTCAGGTGAAGTTTGACCTGCAGAACGCCGCCGGTGACAGCCCCACCTGCGCCACCATCGTCAACGGCTTTGTCTCCGCCGACGTGGATCTGATTATGGCAAACGCCACCCCTGCGCTTCAGGCGGCGGCATCCGCTACCGGAGACATCCCCGTGCTGGGTACCTCGGTCACGGAGTACGGCGTGGCCCTGGGCATCGACGGCTTTACCGGCACCGTGGGCACCAACGTCTCCGGCACCTCCGATCTGGCTCCCCTGGATCAGCAGGCCGCTATGATCCAGGAGTGGTATCCGGACGCCCAGACCGTAGGCCTGCTTTACTGCTCCGCCGAGCCCAACAGCCAGTATCAGGTGGACGAGGTCCAGAAGGCTCTGGAGAGCTTTGGCTACACCTGCACCCAGTATCCCTTCTCCGACACCAACGACATGGCTTCCGTCACCCAGAACGCCGCCGATAACAGCGACGTGCTTTATGTCCCCACCGATAACACCGTGGCCAACAACACCGGCATCGTGGACAATATCTGCCACGGTAAGGTACCGGTCTTCGCGGGCGAGGAGGGCATCTGCGCCGGCTGCGGTGTGGCGACCCTGTCCATCAGCTACTATGACCTGGGCGTCGCAACCGGAAAGATGGCCGTCAAGATCCTCACGGGCGAGGCCGACGTGTCCGAAATGCCCATTGAGTATGCGCCCAACTTTACCAAGAAGTACAACGAGACCACCTGCGCCGATCTGGGAATTACACCTCCCGACGGCTACCAGGCGATCAGCGCCGGATAATTCCAGAAAAGCCATCAAAACAGCGGAAAAGGGGGTTCCCTTTTCCGCTGTTTTTTGCTATACTATTGAAGTCTATCGACATTTTTGGGAGGAACACATATGCTGGGTTTTATCAACGCGCTGCCGGGGGCCGTATCCCAAGGCCTGATTTGGGGTATCATGGCGATCGGAGTTTATATCACCTATAAGATTTTGGATATCGCGGACCTGACGGTGGACGGCTCCTTCTGTACCGGCGGAGCTGCTTTTGTGGTGCTGTTTACGGGAGGCGTCCCTCTGTGGCTGGCGCTGCTGGCGGCCGTGCTGGCGGGTATGCTGGCGGGATTGGCTACCGGCCTGCTGCATACCTTCTGCGGCATCCCCGCCATCCTGGCGGGCATCCTGACCCAGCTGGGCCTTTGGTCGGTAAATATGGCCATCATGGGGATGAAGGCTACCGTGGCCATCAATGTTACTACGCCTGAGATGCTGGACAAGCTTCTGGTCTCGCTGCGCTTCGTTCAGGACGTGGCCAAGGGCGCCCGTCCCTTCTGGCGGCACCCGATTTTCGTGGTGGGTCTATTCACCGTGGCCATCATCGTCCTGCTCTATTGGTTCTTCGGCCGGGAGGTTGGAGCCGCCCTGCGCTCCACCGGCTCCAACCAGAACATGGCCCGCGCCCAGGGGATCAACACCAACTTCTGCAAGGTGCTTGGCCTGATGCTCTCCAACGGTCTGGTTGCGCTGTCCGGCGCGCTGCTGGTGCAGTACAACAGCGCTGCCGAGATCAATATGGGGCGCGGCGCCATCGTCATCGGTCTGGCCGCCGTCATCATCGGCGAGGTGGTCTTCGGCAAGCTTTTCCGCAATTTCGCGCTGAAGCTGGCGGCGGTCTCCATCGGCGCCATCATCTACTATATTGTCATCCAGGCGGTGCTGGCCATGGGCCTGAACCCCAATTACCTGAAGCTGCTCTCCGCTGCGGTGGTGGCGGTGTTCCTGTCCATCCCCTACTGGAAGGGCAAGTATTTCCACAAATCCGTACGGAAGGAGGGCGTGCATAATGCTTGAGGTGCGTGAGATCTACAAGACCTTCAACGCCGGGACCGTCAACGAGAAGCGGGCCATCAACGGCGTATCCCTCACCCTGGCCGACGGGGACTTCGTTACGGTCATCGGCGGCAACGGCGCGGGCAAATCCACCCTGCTCAATTTGGTGGCGGGGGTGTACGGCGTAGACGGCGGCTCCATCCTCATCGATGGCAACGACGTGACACGGCTGCCCGAGTATCGGCGGGCCCAATATATCGGCCGGGTGTTCCAGGATCCCATGATGGGTACGGCCGCCTCCATGCAGATCGAAGAAAACCTGGCGCTGGCCGCCCGTCGGGGACAGACCCGGACGCTCCGCGCGGGGATTACCAAGGCGGAGCGGGAGCAGTACAGGGAGCTGCTGAAGATCTTGGATCTCGGCCTGGAGGACCGGCTGACCAGCAAGGTAGGGCTCCTGTCCGGCGGTCAGCGCCAGGCGCTCACATTGCTGATGGCCACCCTGAAAAAGCCCAGGCTGCTGCTGCTGGACGAGCACACTGCCGCGCTGGACCCCAAAACGGCGGCAAAGGTGCTGGACACCACCGAGAAGATCGTCCAGCGGGATCAGCTGACCACGCTGATGATCACGCACAACATGCGGGACGCGATTGCCCATGGGAACCGGCTCGTTATGATGTACGACGGCAGAATTGTCATCGATATCTCCGGCGAGGAGAAGAAGAAGCTGACCGTGGAGCAGCTGCTGGCGAAATTTGGTCAGGCCTCCGGCAGCGACGAGGCCGACGATAAGCTGCTCCTGTCTTAAGACAGGAGCAGC
>NZ_JALFGV010000052.1:0-3646 GCF_022777125.1 Lawsonibacter sp. | reverse complement strand
CGTTTGCCCGGCGCGCACGCTTTTGATACGCCGATCGGTGCGTTCTCTTCCAGAGCGGCCCGGAAGACGGCCTCCACGTCGGCCCGCTCCGCATGGCCCTCATGGACCTTTTCCCCGCCCACGTAGTAGCAGGGCACATAGTAGTAGTCGAAGGAGTCGGCATAATCCGCCTCCGCCCGCTCGTCCACGATGCGCAGGGGGACCTCCCGCCACTGGGGCCGTTCGGCCAGAAGCTCCTGCTGATAGGCCAGCGCCAGCTTACAGTGGGGACAGCCCTTCAGAATAAACAGCTGGATCTCTTTCATCTTCGCACCTCAAATTCCACGTCGATCTTGCCCCCGCACACCATCCCCAGCTCGGCGGCGGCGTGGGACAGATCATAGTGTTTCCGCAGCGGGCCTGCGCCATCCCTCCAAAGGGCCTGGGCGTCCAGCGTGACCTGATGCTCCACCGCGCCGCCGCCCACGGTGCCGACGCTTTGCCCGTCGGGCCGCACCAGCATCCAGGTCCCAACGCCCCTGGGCGCGGAGCCGCTCTTTTTCACGATGGTGCACAGCACCCCCGGCCCCTCCGGCGGCCGCACCGCGCCAGGACCCAGCCGGGCGCGGACCTGGATAAGCTCGGCCGCGATGGATACGGCGATCTCCGCCGGGGTCTGGGCCCCGATCTCCAGGCCGATGGGAGAATAGACCTGCTCCAGCACGCTGCGGGGCCAGCCCGCCTCCTCCAGCGCGGTCATCACTGCGGCCACCTTGATCCGGCTGCCGATCATGCCCACATAGGCCCGTTCATGCCGCAGCACCCATTCCAGGCAGGTACGGTCGAACACATGCCCCCGGGTAAGGATGACATAATAGTCCTGCGCCCCGCCGCCCAGCTGATCCAGCGCCTCCAGGAAGGGCATGCACAGCACCCGCGCCATGGGGAACCGGTCTGGATTGGCAAACTCCGGGCGGTCGTCGATCACCGCCAGCACGAAGTCCAGCCGCTGGGCGATCTGGGCTACCTGCAGGGACACATGGCCGCCGCCGCACAGGATCAGCCGTTCCATGCTCCGCCCCTCCTTCCAAAGTACAAAAGTCCCTCCAGCACGCCGCCGCCGATGGCGCGCGCCTTGTCGGAGACGGTAAAGCAGTGGCGCGCCTGGCACCGGGGATCAATGTCTCCGGCCTTCATGCCCTCCTCCACCGTCAGTCCCGCCGGGAGCATGCCCCGGACGATGCCGGTCAGCTCCGCGCAGGCCACCGCGCCGCCCACCCGGGCCACGGGCGTCCCCTTCGTCACCGGCTGGCCGATCCGGGCCAGCGGCTCGAAAATCCCCCGCGCCGGGGCGCGGATGATGCGCTCCCGCGTATAGCCGCCGATCTCCCCGGGCACGCCGGTATTGGGGATGGCGCCGCCCTCGGTGAGCAGCCGCCCCAGATCGTGGCCCCGCATGGTCTCCACCACGCCGTGGCAGTCCGTCCCGGCCGCAAAACCCGGCCCCAGGGCCAGCACCACGGGAGCGTCGGTAATGCGGGTGCCGGTGTTGCGCTTGGCCAGGATGGCGTCCACCAGCGCGTCAAAGGGCAGCGCGTGCAGAATTTCCGCCGCCGGATCGGCCAGCACCGGGATCTCCCCCGCCGTCAGAACGCGTCCGGCCTCCTCCGCCCCGGCCGCACGGCGGGCGGTGACTCCCTCCACGGCGCAGGCCCCGTCATAAATGCACTGGCAGAACGCCACGCTCCTCCGCACGGCGGTAGGCTGCTCCAGATCGGTCATGATCACTGAAAAGCCCGCCCGGTACAGCCGCAGGGCCGTGCCGGTGGCCAGGTCTCCCGCGCCTTTGATCAGAACCAGCATGCCCCTCCACGCTCCTTCTCCGTATAGTGGGTCACGGCGGCGCGCACGCCCCGCTCCCCCAGCAGGCGGCAGATCTCCGCCCCCCAGGCCGCCCGCTGCGGCGTGTCCGCCTTGTTCAGCAGGCACCGAAACGCCATTCGCTCTCCCAAGCCCTTGCGCCCCCCCAGCGGGTGCGCCAGCAGCAGCGCCACGTCCTGCGCCGTCACCGGCGCTTCCATGGACTTGCCCAGCAGGGCGCACACCCGCTCCGGCCGGTGGCAGACCGCCCCGATGGGGGCGCCTACGCTGTCCAGACCCGCCACCGCCACCACTGCGTCGGCCGCCGGCGGGATCACCGGTTCGTGCTCCGCCGGCGCCTTCAGCGGCCGCAGCCGGGCGCCGTCCGCTTCCGCAATCACCACGCCGGCCACCGCGCGGCACACCGCCACGCTGCCCGCCTCAGAGAGCTTGTCCGGGCGCAGGAAGCGGCCCAGGGTGATCACGCCGTGCCGCGCCAGCAGGGCGCGCAGGCGCTCCGGGTCCGGGTCGTCGGTCAGCGGCAGGCGCGGGTGGGGCATGATATGCGTGGTGGTGGTGACGATCACGGTGCGTCCCGTATCCCGGGCCTGCCGGGCCAGGGCATACATGGTGGAGGATTTGCCCCCCGCCCCCACCAGGGCGACCGCACGGTGCTCCGCCATATCCAATCCCAAAAGGCCCCACGTGTCCATACGCCTCACCCCATCAGATGCTCACACAGGATCTTGACGCCGATACCGATGAGCACCAGTCCGCCCACCAGCTCGGCCCGCCGCTGGAACAGGCAGCCCAGCCGCCGGCCGACCAGTCCGCCCACCACGGAGAGGACAAAGGCCACGATACCGATGATCCCGGCCGAGGAGAGGATATCCACCGGCATAAACGCCATGGATACGCCCACCGCCAGCGCGTCGATGCTGGTGGCAACGGCCAGTACGCACAGGCGCCGGGCAGACAGGTCGCCCGGGGCTTCCTCTTCCCCGCCGCAGCCTTTTCGCAGGGATTCCCATACCATCTTCCCGCCGATGAGGGCCAGCAGGGCGAAGGCGATCCAGTGGTCCACCGCCTCTATGTACCGGCTGACGCTGCTGCCCAGGGCCCAGCCCAGCAGGGGCATGAGGAACTGAAACACCCCGAACCAGCAGCCCATCTTCACAGCCTGCCTCCAGCCGAAGCCGGGCACGGAAATGCCGCTGGATACCGACACGGCAAAGGCGTCCAGCGCCAGGCTCACGGCAATGAGAAAAATCGCGATCAAATCCATCACCTGCACAAAAAGTTTGGTTGGCAGAAGAAACCGCCGATCCCATCGCCGTGTGCGCACCGGTGGGGATCTGGGTCCGGCCGGGCAAACGCGCAGGAATACGGCCGCGCTTCAAGGCGCCTTGCGCCGCCCGGGCAGCGTTCCTCCGGCCAGATGCGCGTGGGGAGCAATCCGGCGGTTCTTTTCAATTGATTCTAGCACATTTCCCGTTTATATGCTATAACAAAAGGGCGAACGCCACAAAAAAGGAGGGCCCCATGGAACCGAGAGAGTATATGCGCCAGGCGCTGGAATTAGCCCGCCAGGCCATGGAGGAGGGCGAGGTGCCGGTGGGCTGCGTCATCGTGCGGGACGGCGCGGTGGTCGGCCGGGGCCGCAACCGGCGGGAAACGGAACATACCGCCCTGGGTCATGCGGAGCTGGACGCCATCCGCCAGGCCTGCGGCGCCCTGGGGGGATGGCGGCTGAGCCGCTGCGCCCTGTATGTGACGCTGGAGCCCTGCCCCATGTGCGCCGGGGCCA
>NZ_JALFGV010000015.1:0-11004 GCF_022777125.1 Lawsonibacter sp. | reverse complement strand
ATGACCTCACTTTGCAGCTGATACAAGACTGCCGAAAAGGACCGGCCCTTGGGAACGTGGTGATTCCCTTCGTAGACCGCCTCATACAGCCATGGATTTTCCTGCTTTTCATCGAAGCCCGTCAGCTTTTCGTGATTCAGTTCCCCGTGTGCCGCCGCCAAGGCGATCAGTTCCTTGTCATAACACTTCACGCCCAGCCGGCGGGCGGTCTCCGCCTCGGAGCGGCCCGTTTTTCGGGCCAGGGCGCACAAACGGTCCCGGTAGCGGGCGCGGGTGGCGTCGTCCATGGCGGCATAGGCGCCCGCAGGGTCCTGCCGCAGGGCCTGTTCGGCCTGGCTGTGCCGTTCCAGCACCGGGGCCAGATCGGCGCCGCCCAGCGTGCGCAGCGTGGTGAACAGGCGCTCCAGCTCTCCCGCCAGGGCCTCGTCCCGCCCCGGCAGACTCCGGCACAGCCGTGCCAGGCGGAGGATCAGCGCCCCTTTGAGCGCCGGAATGAAATGGGCCAGCTCCAATTCAGACAGCGGAGCGCCCCGCTGCACGCCGCCCAGAAAGGCGTCCAGTTCGGCGGTCCCCACCGTCCCGGTCTCCGCCAGCGTGCGGGCCAGCACGCCGATGAAGAGCTCCGCCCCGTCCCGGCGCAGGCGCCGGGGACACCGGGAAAGGGCCCGGCATGCGTCCTTCCCCTCCCGCTGGGCCAGGTAGGCGTTATCCAGCAGCCATTCCGCCGCAGGGCGCGCCTCCTGCCCCCGCTCCTCCGCCAAACGGCGCCGGGCGGCCTCGATCTCCTTCAGCGCCCGGCGCATCTGCCGGGCCAGCGTCCGCCCGCCGCTGCGCTCCGCCGGCTTTCGCGCCGCCGCCGTTTCCCGTCCCAGCCGTTCCAGTTCCATAAGCTTCCTCCCCGTCTGTGCACATCTGCCAGAGAGGATTCCCCGGCAGCGGGAAAACTATGTGCGCTTCCGCCTGCTTCCAAAGCGCGATTTTCCCTTGACAAAAGGCAGGAAATGTAGTATCATCATTTTATTGTAAAGCTTTGCAACTTTACAAGCTTTACATTTATCCGAGAGGAGGCGGCAGCGTTGAAGAACCAGGCCTATCGCATGGCTTTGCTTTACGACTTCTACGGCGACATGCTCACCGACCGGCAGAAGGAGTTTTACGACCTCTACTACAACGAGGACCTGTCTCTGGCCGAGATCGCGGAAAACTACGGCATCACCCGTCAGGGCGTGCGGGACGTGATCGTCCGGGCGGAAGCCGTCCTGACCGAGCTGGAAGACAAGACCGGCATCATCCGCCGCTTTCACAAAATGCAGGAGCAGTTCGCCCAGATCGCCGATGCGCTGGACGGCATCTGCCAGCTCAACGAAGACCGCTACCAGGACGACGCGCTGGAGGGGCTGTGCGCCCAGATCCGGTCCGTGCTGTCCGATTTGAAACAGGAGTAGGCAATGGCATTTGAAGGACTGACCGAAAAGCTCTCCGCCGCCTTCAAAAAGCTCCGCGGCAAGGGCCGCCTGAGCGAGGCCGACGTGAAGGAGTCCATGAAGGAAATCCGCATGGCCCTGCTGGAGGCCGACGTGAACTTCAAGGTGGTCAAGCAGTTCGTCGCCGCCGTCACCGAGCGCGCCGTGGGCACCGACGTGCTGGAGAGCCTGACCCCCGCGCAGATGATCGTCAAGATCGTCAACGAGGAGCTCACCGCCCTCATGGGCGGCGAGAGCACCAAGCTGACCATTTCCTCCAGGCCGCCCACGGTGGTGATGCTGGTCGGCCTCAACGGCGCGGGCAAGACCACCAACGGCGCCAAGCTGGCGGGTTTCCTGAAAAAGCAGCAGGGCAAACGCCCGCTCCTGGTCGCCTGCGATACCTTCCGTCCCGCCGCCATCACACAGCTGGAGGTGGTGGGCGCTCAGGTGGACGTACCGGTGTTCCAGATGGGCCAGACCGATCCCATCGCGATCGCCCAAGCGGGCATCGAGCACGCCAAAAAGCACGGCAACGACATCGTTTTCATCGATACCGCCGGCCGGCTGCACGTGGATGAGGAGCTGATGGATCAGCTGCGCGCCATGAAGGCCGCCGTCGAACCCACCGAGATCCTTTTGATCGTAGACGCCATGATCGGTCAGGACGCGGTAAACGCCGCCAAGACGTTCGACGAGGCACTGGACCTCACCGGAGTGATGCTCACCAAGCTGGACGGCGACGCCCGGGGCGGCGCGGCCCTCTCCATCCGGGCCGTTACCGGCAAGCCCATCAAATTTGTGGGCGTGGGCGAAAAGCTCGACCAGGTGGAGGTCTTTCATCCGGACCGTATGGCCTCCCGCATCCTGGGGATGGGGGACATGCTCTCTCTGATCGAAAAGGCCCAGCAGAATTTCGACGCCAAAAAGGCCGCCGAACTGGAGCAGAAGCTGCGGAAAAACAAATTCACACTGGCCGACTTTTACGACCAGCTGGTGCAGCTCAAGGGCATGGGCTCGCTGACCGACATCGCCGGGATGCTCCCCGGCATGAACGCAAAAGCCCTGGAGGGGGCTACGGTAGACGAGGGCGCCCTGTCCCGTACCGAGGCGATCATCCTCTCCATGACGCCTGCCGAGCGGGAGGATCCCTCCCTGCTCAACAACAGCCGGAAAAAGCGCATCGCCGCCGGCTCCGGTACCCAGGTGGTGGACATCAACCGGCTGCTGAAGCAGTTCGATCTGATGCAGCAGATGAGCCGCCAGTTCTCCGGCAAGCAGATGAAGCGCATGGGCCGGATGGGCAAATTCGGCAAGATGCCCGGCATGCCGTTTTAAGTTGGTAAGCGCGCCGCCGGCGCGTTTCCAGATAAAGTTTCAAAATCATATGGAGGTGAAGATACAATGGTCAAAATCAGACTGCGCCGGATGGGCGCTAAGAAGGCTCCCTTCTACCGCATCGTGGTGGCCGATTCCCGTTATCCCCGCGACGGTCGTTTCATCGAGGAGATCGGCACGTATGATCCCCTGAAGACGCCCGCCGTAATCAACGTGGACGCCGAGCGCGCCCAGGCTTGGATCAAGACCGGCGCCCAGCCCACCGAGACCGTGAAGGCCCTGCTGAAAAAAGCCGGCGCCATCTAAGGAAGGGCGGAGGCACCATGAAAGAACTGCTCACTTACATCGCCCGGAATCTGGTGGATCACCCGGATGCGGTGCATGTCACCGAACATGCGGGCGATGGCGAGACGCTCCTGGAGCTGCGGGTAGACCCCGAGGACATGGGGAAGGTGATCGGCCGTCAGGGCCGCATCGCCAAGGAGATCCGCACGCTGATCCGCTCGGTGGCTCAGCGCCAGGGCACCAGGGTCTCTGTGGAGATCGTCGATTGACTCCGGGGGAACCACGTTCCTCATAGCGCGGAAACAGCCGGCCGACCAAATGGTCGGCCGGCTGTTTCCGTTCTGACTCAGAGGGCGGATCGGTTCTGCCCAACCTGTGCCGCTTCGCTCCCGAGCCGTCCCCTCCGCTTTCCGCGTGAGAAGGGGACGATCTGTTTCAAAGCAGGTGAATACCAATGAAAAACCGATTTTTGGAGGCCGGCCAAATCGTCAATACCCACGGCATCCAGGGGGAAGTGAAGATCGTTCCCTGGTGCGACTCGCCGGAATTTCTCTGCCGGTTCGACACCCTTTACCTGGGGGAACGGCCCGTCAAGGTCCGCTCCGCCCGTATCCACAAGGGCAACGTACTGGCCCTGCTGGAGGGGGTGGACGACGTAAACGCCGCCATGGCCCTCAAGGGCCGCACTGTGTGCATCGACCGCACCGGCGTAGTCCTGCCCGAAGGGCGGCATTTTATCGCCGACCTGATCGGGCTCCGGGTGCTGGATGCGGACAGCGGCGCGGAGCTGGGCGCTGTGATTGATGTGCTCACTCCCCCGGCGCACGAGGTCTATGTCGTCCGGGGGGAACACGACTATATGATCCCCGCGGTGGACGAGTTCCTGGTGGAGACCAACGTGGAGGAGGGCTATCTCAAGGTGCGGCTGATCGAGGGGATGCAGACAGATGTATGAGATCGATATTATGACCCTGTTCGATCTGACCGTGGGCGACATGATGAACGAGTCCGTCCTGGGCCGCGCCCAGGAGCGGGACCTTCTCCGCATCGAAGCCCATCAGATCCGGGACTATACCTTAAACAAACAAAAGCAGGTAGACGATTACCCCTACGGCGGCGGACGGGGCGCGGTGATGCAGGCCGATCCCCTCTATCAGTGCTGGAAGCACATCGTGGACGCCTACGGCCCGGGCCGCACCATCTACCTCTCCCCCGCCGGGAAAACCTTCTGCGAAGCCGACGCCCGGCGCCTGCGGGATGGCTACAGCCACCTGATCCTGGTCTGCGGTCACTATGAGGGCATCGACGAGCGCTTTATCGAGGAGTGCGTGGACGAGGAGATTTCCATCGGAGATTTTGTGCTCACCGGCGGCGAGCTGCCCGCCATGGTGGTGGCCGACGCGGTGGCCCGGCTGGTGCCCGGAGTGCTGTCCGATCCGGAGTGCTTTGAAAACGAGAGCCACTGGAACGGCCTTCTGGAATATCCGCAATACTCCCGTCCCGAGGAATGGCACGGCCGCAGGGTGCCCGCCGTCCTCCGCTCCGGCGACCACAAGAAGGTCGCCCGCTGGCGGCGCAAGCAGGCCCTTCTCCGCACCCGCCTGCGCCGCCCGGACCTGTACGCCCAGCTGGATCTATCCTCCCGGGAGGATCAAGCGCTCCTGCGAGAGCTGGAGGAGGAAACCGGCCCCTCGCTCTGAGGCGGAGCCCATGCGCGCCGGTTTCCGAATTGTTTACAGGTTTCCCCTTTACTTTTGCAGCGGCAGGTGCTACAATGGCAGTAACGTTCAATCTAATATCCAACACCATATAAAGGAATCTTTTCTATGAGTTTTAAGATCATTGTTGACAGCTGCTGCGACCTGACGCCCGCCCAGCTCCGGGAGGAATGCTTTCTCAGCGTGCCCCTGCGCATCCAGGTCGGCAGCCACACGGTGGTGGACGACGCCTCCTTCGACCAGGCCGACCTGCTGTGGCGGATGAAAGAGTGCCAGAGCGCCCCCAGGACCGCCTGTCCCTCCCCCGCCCAGTACCTGGACGCTTTTGACTGCGGCGCGGACGATGTGTATGTCGTCACTTTGTCCGCTCTGCTCTCCGGCTCCCACAACGCCGCGGCCCAGGCGCGGCTGCTGTGGCTGGAGGAGCACCCCAACGCCCGTGTGCACATCTTCAATTCCTGCTCCGCTTCTGCGGGAGAGGTGCTGGTCGCCTTGAAGATTCAGGAACTTGCCTGCTCGGGTATGGATTTCACAACCGTGGTAAGCCATGTATCCCGGTATATCAACGAGATGGAGACCTATTTCGTGCTGGAGACCCTGGACAACCTGAAAAAGAACGGCCGCCTGACCAAGACCCAGGCGCTGGTCACCAGCACCCTGAAAATCAAGCTACTGATGGGCGCGACCCCGGAAGGCGAGATCTGCAAGCGGGGCCAGGCGCTGTCCGTCAAGCAGGCCCTGTCCAAGATGGTCTCCTTGATGGCGGCCGATCCCAAGCATGCGGGCCGCCGGCTGGCGATCACCCACTGCAACTGTCTGGAGCGCGCCTTCTATTTGAAGGAGCTGGCCCTCAAGCAGTGCAGGTTTGAACAGGTCGTTATCAGCGATACCGGCGGCATCGCCACGGTCTATGCCAACGACGGCGGCGTGGTGGCAGCCTACTGACGGGCGCGCACCTGCGCCTGGACCGCCCTGAGCCGTCCGAATACAGGTACGAAATCCATTCCACCCCGCCCGGAGGAAGCGTCCTCCGGGCGGTTGCTTTTTTCCTTTTTCTGTGCTATAGTCAGAGCACTTCAAAAGGAGCAAAACGATCCACCGGGTGAAAAAACGCTATTTGCGTTTTTTCAAGTGCGTCGACTATATAGTGGCAAAAATCAGTTCTGGGAGGCAGCCTTTATGGACTATACCATCCGCCCCGTCGAACCGGGAGATGCGCCGGGGATCGCCGCCCTGCGGCGGATGCCCGGCGTGTTTGAAAACACCCTGGGCCTCCCCTCCTGCCGCACCGCGGACAGCGCGGCCTTTCTCGCCTCGCTTGGCCCCAACGACCACAACTTTGTGGCCGCCGCAGAGGACGGCACGATCATCGCAGCCGCCGGACTCCAGGTCTGTTCCAATCCCCGGATGCGCCACGTGGGCAGCATCGGGCTGTTCGTGCATACGGACTACCAAAACCAGGGGGTAGGCACCGCCCTGATGAAGGCTATGCTGGACTTGGCCGACAACTGGCTCATGCTGGTGCGTGTGGAGCTGGAGGTCTTTGCCGACAACGAGCGGGCCATCCGCCTCTATGAGAAGTTCGGCTTTGAGAAGGAGGGCCTGCTGCGCATGACCACCGTGCGCTGCGGACAATATGCCGACGAATACAAAATGGCCCGTCTGCGGCCTGCGGTTGGCTATGCCGTCAAGCCGTCTGTTTGAGATCGTCTACCTGCTGCTCCAGCGGCGGCGGATGACGGCGGCGGAGCTGGCGGAGCGGTTTGAGGTATCCGTACGTACCGTTTACCGGGATATAGACGCCCTGTCGGCGGCGGGGGTGCCGGTATATGCCATTCCCGGCAAGGGCGGCGGAGTGGCCCTGATGGAACACTGCGTACTGGACCGGGCCGCTTTTTCCGAGGGTGAGCAGCGCCAGCTGCTCACCGCCCTGCAGAGCCTCCCGGGCGATGCGCGGCTGGGCGCGGAAGAGGTACTGGCCAAACTTTCCGGCCTCTTCCGCCGCAGCGAACCCGACTGGCTTCAGGTGGATATGTCCCGCTGGGGCTCCGCCGGTGCGGACAACGCCAAGTTTGACGCCGTTAAATCGGCCATCCTGTCCCACCGGGTGCTCCGCTTCCCCTATGCCGGCTCCGATGGTCAGACGAACTGGCGGCGGGTCTGTCCCGCCCGTCTGGTCTTCAAGGGACGCGCCTGGTATCTCCAGGGCCTCTGCCTGGATCGGAAGGATTGGCGCACCTTCAAGCTCACGCGCATACTTGCTCTGGAGCTGCTGGAGGAGACCTTCGCTCCCCTTCCCCCGCCCCCGTCCATCGAACCGGAAGGCCCCTACAGCGGAAGCGTTCTCCCGGTGCGTCTGCGCTTCTCCCCTGCCATGGCCTGGAGAGTCTATGATGAATTCGACGCCAACTGCGTGGTTCGGGAACCGGACGGCGCCCTCTCCGTATCGGCAGCGCTTCCGGAGGACGCCTGGCTGTACGGCTATCTGCTCTCCTTCGGCGCGGACCTGAAGGTGCTGGAACCGGAGCGCCTGTGCCGCCGCCTGGGACAGCTGGCCAAGGAAATCTGGCAAAACAGTGAAAAAGCTGACACAGGGTGTCAGGATTGCTGTGATATACTGGCGGCATCTAATCGACAGGAGGAATCATTTATGAACCAGCAATTTTGTCAATCCTGCGGCATGCCCCTGAGCGATGCACTCCTCGGCACCGAGGCCGACGGCGCTCCCAGCCCCCATTACTGCAAGTACTGCTACCAGAACGGCGCGTTCACCTGCGCGATGACCATGGAGGAGATGATCGAGTTCTGCACTCCCATGATGGTCCAGGCCAATCCCGTCCTGACCCCGGAACAGGCCAAAACACAGATGCGCCAGTTCTTCCCCTCCCTGCTGCGCTGGAAGAAATAGGCCGAAGGAGAATTCCAATGGACTGGAACACCATCTACCCCGGGCCGGAACCGCCCACGGAGGCAGAGCTGGCCGCCTATGTGGAGACCCCGCTCTGGACGGAGCTAGTCCACTATCTCAGCCAGGCTTATCACACTGACCCGGTCTGCACATACAGCACATGCAGCATGGGCCGCGGCTGGAACGTCAAGTACAGAGCCGGCGGCGCGGCCCTATGTACCCTCTACCCCGGCGCGGGCGCCTTCGTCTGCCTGATCGTGGCAGGCTGCAGGCTGGCAAGCGCCGTCGAGCAGCGCTTGCCAACGCTCTCCCTTGGCACACAGCGGCTGTGGAAGGAGACAAGGCCCATGTCCAACGGCGTGCGCTGGCTTTCCCTGGAGGTGGGGTCCTCAGAAGTGCTGGAGGATGTGAAAGCCCTGTTGGCGCTCAAGCGCAAACCGAACCGGACGCGGTGAGGCGCTCGGTCTGGGGAAAGGCTGCGCCGTCTTCCACAACCTAATTCCAAATGGCGGCCGCCTGCGCGGCGTCTGAAGGCGGATAGGGTCTGACCTTTGCTTCCATAGCGCTGCTCCCCTTCCTGCTTCCGTCGTCTTACCCCATCACCCCCGCACGCCGATCGCAAGTCTTTGCCTTGACGGCGTACCGCTCTTCGGGTATACTGGAACCCGGACGTGCGCCGTCCATTTTCTGTGCGGAGGAACGGTCTGTGGATCTTTGCAACGGTAACGATATCAAGGCCCTGCTGGCCCGGCACGGGTTTCGCTTTTCCAAAAGCATGGGGCAGAATTTTCTGATCGAGGGCTGGGTGCCCCGGGACATTGCGGAGGCCTCCGGCGCGGACAGCGGCTGCGGCGTGCTGGAGATCGGGCCCGGGATCGGTCCTCTGACCGTCCAGCTGGCCCGTCGGGCCGGGCAGGTGGCGGCGGTGGAGCTGGACCGGGCGCTGCTGCCCATCCTGTCGGAGACCCTGGCGCCCTGCCGCAATGTGACGGTGATTCCCGGAGACATTATGAAGCTGGATCTGGCCGCGCTGGTAAACGAGCGTCTCTCCGGCCTCACCCCCATCGCCTGCGCCAACCTGCCCTACAATATCACAACGCCCGTGCTGACCCGTCTCATCGAATCCGGGCTGTTTGCCTCCATCACCGTAATGATCCAGCGGGAGGTTGCCCTGCGCATCTGCGCCGCGCCGGGCACCGCGGATTACGGGGCCTTCTCCGTATTCTGCCAGTATCACACACAGCCGGAACTGCTTTTCGATGTGGGGCCGGAGTGTTTTCTTCCCGCCCCCAAGGTGACCTCCGCCGTCCTGCGCCTGATCCCCCGGCGGGAGCCCCCCCAGACGCTGGTGGATGAAGCCCTCTTTTTCCGTGTGGTGCGCGCCTCCTTCGCCCAGCGGCGTAAGACACTGCTCAATGGCCTGTCTTCCGCTTTCGGCGCTCAGGTCGGGAAACAGGCGCTGCGGCAGGCCATCGAGGCCGCCGGACTGCCCCCAGACGTGCGGGGCGAGCGGCTGGGGATTGCGGAATTTGCCGCCGTAGCGGCGGCCATCCAGACAACTTGAACGGAGCGGCACGCCCGGCAGCGAACCTGCCGGGCGTGTTGCGTTTTGGTTTTTTTCGCACAAATCACCGCTTTTTTGCAAAACGAGGCGAAAGGACTTGCAAATTTTATAAGATTCTTCTACAATAGAGCTACCAGTATCCCGGAAACTGAAACACAAAGGAGGACCCACCCCATGGCATTGACGGAAAACCGCGCTGTATTGGATTGGATCGACGAGATGGCGGCGATGACGCAGCCTGACGCCATCGTCTGGATCGACGGGAGCGAGGCGCAGCTGGAGGCACTGCGCAGCCAGGCCTGCGCCACCGGCGAGCTGGAGAAGCTCAACCAGGAAAAGCTGCCCGGCTGCTATCTGCACCGTACGGCGGTCAACGATGTGGCCCGTGTGGAGAACCGTACCTTCATCTGCTGCGAGAAGCAGGAGGACGCCGGCCCCACCAACAACTGGATGGCCCCGGCGGAGATGTACGCCAGGCTGAAACCGCTTTATACCGGCGCGATGAAGGGCCGCACCATGTATGTGATCCCCTACTCCATGGGCGTGGTGGGCTCTCCCTTCGCCAAATACGGCATCGAGCTGACCGACTCCATCTACGTGGTGCTCAATATGGCCATCATGACACGGGTAGGGCAGTCCGTGCTGGACGCTCTGGGCGATTCCCCCGACTATGTGAAGGGCCTTCACGCCAAGGCGGAGCTCGACCCGGAGCGGCGCTACATCGTCCATTTCCCCCAGGACAACACCATCATGAGCGTCAACTCCGGCTACGGCGGCAATGTGCTGCTGGGCAAAAAGTGTTTCGCCCTGCGCATCGCCTCCTGTCTGGGCCGCGACGAGGGCTGGATGGCCGAGCATATGCTCATTTTGGGCATCCAGAACCCTGCCGGCGAGGTGCGTTATCTGGCCGCCGCCTTCCCCTCCGCCTGCGGCAAGACGAATCTGGCCATGCTCATCCCACCGGCACACTATCAGGAGAAGGGCTGGAAGGTCTGGTGCGTGGGCGACGATATCGCCTGGCTGCGTGTAGGCGAGGACGGCAGGCTCTGGGCCATGAACCCGGAGTACGGCTTCTTCGGCGTGGCCCCGGGCACCAATGCCAAATCCAACCCCAACGCCCTGGCCACCACCAGACGGGGCACCATCTTCACCAATGTGGTCCACAACCTGGACGACGATACCGTCTGGTGGGAGGGCCTGGATAAAAACCCGCCGGAGCACGCCGTGGACTGGAAGGGCAACCCCTGGAATGGAACGGTCTCCGCCGAGAAGGGCGCCCACCCCAACTCCCGCTTCACCGCCCCCGCTAAAAACTGTCCCTGCATCTCTCCGGAGTTTGAAAGCCCCCGGGGCGTCCCCATCTCCGCCATCGTGTTCGGCGGCCGCCGCGCCCGGACCGCGCCGCTGGTCTATCAGTCCCGCGATTGGGAGCACGGTGTGTTCGTGGGCTCCATCATGGCCTCTGAGACCACAGCAGCCGCTACCGGCGCGGTGGGCGTGGTGCGCCGGGACCCCATGGCCATGCTTCCCTTCTGCGGCTACCACATGGCCGACTACTGGGGTCACTGGCTCGAGATGCAGGCCGAGCTCGGCGAGAAGTTCCCGAAGGTCTACCAGGTCAACTGGTTCCGCAAGGATGAGAACGGCAAGTTCATGTGGCCGGGTTACGGCGACAACTCGCGCGTTCTCGACTGGATCGTCCGTCGTGCGGCGGGCGAGGTCGAGGCC
>NZ_JALFGV010000158.1:0-2809 GCF_022777125.1 Lawsonibacter sp. | reverse complement strand
TGCAGGGGCAGCCTCATTTTTGAGGCTGCCCCTGCTATTTTGACCAAGGGTACTCTAAATGCACAATTAAGGGAAAAGAGATAAGCCCGCCCGCGGCGCTGCCCTCAAAAGGCCGCCAGCACCGCCCGTACCGCCTCCTCCGGCACAGCGGGAAAGGGCCGGACCGGCTCCGGGGCGCCGCCGTAGGGCCCGAGGGCTTTCTCGAACCAGGCCACGTCGTGCCAGGCGCCGCATTTATAGCCGGTATTCCGGTAAACGCCCAGCTGCCGGAACCCCAGAGCCCGGTGGAGGCCCTCGCTTTTTTCATTGGGCAGGGTCACGCAGCCGTAGGCCGTCCGCACGCCCTGAAGCCGCAGCAGTTCCATCAGAACGCGGTAGAGCCGCCCGCCCAGTCCCCGGGACGTAAACGCCCGGTCCAGATAGACCGAAAGCTCCGCGTTCCACTGGTAGGCCTCCCGCTCCATCTGCCGGTGGGCGTAGGCGTAGCCTACGGTCCGCTCCCCTTCCCGGCAGAGCAGATAGGGGTATGCCCGGCCAATGCCCTCGATCCGCCGGGCAAACTCCGCCCGGGAGGGCAGGGCGCATTCAAATGTGATGGGGGTATCGATATACTGCCCGTAAAGTCCCAGCAGGTCCTGGGCATCCGCCGCCCCGGCAAAGCGAATTTCCATGTTCGTCTCTCCAAAACCAAGAAAGCCGCCCCGCCGCAGACGGCGGGGCGGCTCAGCCGGTCAGTTGTAAAGGGGATATTTCCCGGTGAGCTGGGCCACCTGGGCGCGGATCTCGCCGGCCTGGGTCTCAAACGCGGTGGCGGTCTGCCACATGAGCCGGGCGATCACCTTCATGTCTTCCTCCCGGAAGCCGCGGGTGGTGGCGGCAGGCGTGCCCACCCGGATGCCGCTGGTGACAAAGGGCTTCTCCGGGTCGTTGGGAATGGCGTTTTTGTTGACGGTGATGTTCACCTCGTCCAGACGCTTCTCCATCTCCTTGCCGGTCAGATGGGCCGGACGCAGATCCACCAGCATCAGGTGGTTGTCGGTCCCGCCGGAGACCAGATCGAAGCCCTCCTGCATCAGGGCCTGGGCCAGGGCGGCGGCGTTCTTCACGATCTGCTCCTGATAGCGCTTGAACTCCGGCTTCATCGCCTCGCCCAGCGCCACGGCCTTGGCGGCGATGATGTGCTCCAGCGGACCGCCCTGGCTGCCGGGGAAGATGGCGGAATCGATCTTCTTGGCCAGCGCTTCCTTGCACAGGATCATGCCGCCCCGGGGACCGCGGAGCGTCTTGTGGGTGGTGGTGGAGACCACGTCGGCATAGGGCACGGGAGAGGGGTGCAGCCCTGCGGCGACCAGGCCGGCGATGTGGGCCATATCCACAAACAGGTAGGCGCCCACTTCATGGGCGATCTCGGCAAAGGTCTTAAAGTCGATGACGCGGGGATAGGCGGAGGCGCCGGCCAGGATCATTTTCGGCTTATGCTTCTTCGCCAGGTCCCGCACCTGGTCATAGTCGATATAGCCCTGATCGTTGACGCCGTAGGCCACGATGTGGTAGTTCTTTCCGGAAAAGTTCACGGGGGAGCCGTGGGTCAGATGCCCGCCGTTGGCCAGATCCATGCCCAGCACGGTGTCCCCGTGCTCGCACAGGGCCTGATAGACGGCGTAGTTGGCATTGGCGCCGCAGTGGGGCTGCACGTTGGCATGGTCGGCCCCGAACAGCCTGCAGGCCCGGTCGCGGGCCAGGTCTTCCACCACGTCCACGCACTGGCAGCCGCCGTAGTACCGCTTGCCGGGGTAGCCCTCGGCATACTTGTTGGTGAGCACCGTGCCCGCTGCGGCCAGCACCGCCTCGCTGACAAAGTTCTCCGACGCGATCAGCTCGATATTGCGCCGCTGGCGGTCATACTCGGCCCGGATGGCCGCGCCCACCTCCGGATCGCGGGATGCGATGAAGTCCATGATATCGTTGACCAATTCCCCTGTCGCCACCTTTCCAAATGTTACGCGTTAGCTTAGTATATTATACAAAATACGCCTCTGAAATACAATTGTCACCATTCGAAAAACTCTCTCGTTTTTTTGCGGATTCTGTGCTATATTGTCCAATGAGGTGATCCGAATGAAAAAACAAGCGGATGTGCTACGCATCGTGGAAGCTTTGAAGGCGGCTTACCCCGACGCTCTGTGCTCTCTGGACTACCGCAAGGACTACGAGCTGCTCTTCTCCACCCGTCTGGCCGCCCAGTGTACCGACGAGCGGGTGAACCAGGTCACGCCCGCCCTCTTCGCCCGCTACCCTACCTTGGAAGACCTGGCCGGCGCCGACGTGTCCGAGGTGGAGGCGTACATCCACTCCACCGGCTTTTTCCGGGCCAAGGCGCGGGATATCGTGGCCGCCGCCCGGATGCTGGTGGAGCAGTACGGCGGCCGGGTACCCGCTACCATGGAAGAACTGCTCAGGCTGCCCGGCGTGGGGCGCAAGACCGCCAATCTGGTCCTGGGAGATATCCACAAGGCCCCCGGCGTGGTGGTGGCGGACACCCACTGTATCCGCATCTCCGGCCGCTTAGGCCTCACCGACGGCACCAAGGACCCCTCCAAGGTGGAAACACAGCTGCGCGCCATCCTGCCGCCGGAGGAATCCAACGACTTCTGCCACCGGCTGGTGCTTCACGGCCGGGCGGTGTGCATGGCCCGCAGACCGGACTGTCCGAACTGCACCCTTCGGCCCTGGTGCGACTTCTTTACGCAGTCCGAGGCGCCATAGCCCGTCCCAGACATCCAAGAGCAGAGGCGGCCCGGCGCAAAAT
>NZ_JALFGV010000109.1:0-2514 GCF_022777125.1 Lawsonibacter sp. | reverse complement strand
TTCTTTTACAATCACCAGCGCATTCAATCAAAAACAAAACTGACGCCTCTGGAATTGCGCCGCCAGTTTGCTGCTTGAAAATCTCATAGTCCTATATTAGGGGCGTTTTTGTGCTGTCCGCACAATCGGGGGCGGTTCAGTACGTTTCCCTGGCGCTTTGTCTATATTGCAGCGCCGCCGTGACCGGCGCAGAGCCCGCCCATCCACAGAAAACACTGCAAAGAAGACCAAATTAAAGGAAGTTCGGAGAAAAGTACCACTTGCGGTTGATTGTTCAAAAAGGAGGGGCTATAATTCAGTTAGCCCCTGCGGCGGCAGGCCCGAGGGACGCACCTTCCGGTGCAATAGGGTGGTCACATGCGTTTCAAGACAGCAAGTATCCAGTTTCAGATCATAAAACTCATAATAAGGAGGAAAGGAACATGGAAAAATGGAACTGCTCTGTCTGTGGTTACATCCACGAAGGCCCCCTGCCAGCCGATTTTGTCTGCCCCGTATGCAAACACCCGCAGAGCTACTTTGAGCCGCACAAAGAAAATTATTGATGGGGCGGGAACAGCGCCGCTGCCGGATGCCACGGACGGTATGACCGGCGTTCCGGAGCCCCCGGATTGGCTGCGGGGCAGGAGCGGAGACCCTCTGCTTCAAGTCCGCCGCGGTCCCCCGAAAAGCGGACGGTGAAGTTCGGTTTTCCGGGGAAATAACGTAAGATTACGGTACGGTTGGGCGCGGCCGGACCGGCGGTTTCCGCATTCCGCGGAACAAGCGGCCCGGGACGCGGGGCGGAAAGCGATCAATAAAATTCGGTGAGAAGGAAGCGTTGCCGAAGAAAGGAAACGAGAATGAAGGTTGTCATTGTTGGCGGGGTTGCCGGAGGAGCGACGGCCGCAGCCCGTATCCGCAGATTGGATGAGAACGCGCAGATCGTTGTTTTTGAGCGCTCTGGCTTCGTTTCCTATGCCAACTGCGGCCTGCCCTACTACATCGGCGGCGTCATAACG
The DNA here is from genome assembly GCF_022777125.1 of Lawsonibacter sp. Lineage (NCBI taxonomy): Bacteria > Bacillati > Bacillota > Clostridia > Eubacteriales > Oscillospiraceae > Lawsonibacter > Lawsonibacter sp. The sequence goes on along the minus strand of NZ_JALFGV010000109.1, from coordinate 1,513 downwards.
GACCCGGAGGAGCTGACGCTCCAGACGCCGGAGCGCTTTTGGCAGCGGTTCCGGGTCGACATGCGGGTACGGCATGAGGTGACCGCGCTGCATCCGCAGCGAAAGAGCGTTGCGGTGCGTGATCTGGAGACCGGAAGAGTTTTTGAAGAACGCTATGATAAGCTCCTCCTGTCGCCCGGGGCCCGCCCCACCCAGCCGGAGCTGCCCGGTGTGGGACTGGACAGGCTCTTTACGCTGCGGACCGTGGAGGACACTCTGCGCATCCGGGCGTTCGTGGAGCGGGAGAAGCCCCGCTCCGCAGTCCTGGCGGGCGGCGGATATATCGGCCTGGAGCTGGCGGAAAACCTGCGCGGGCTTGGAATGGACGTGACCATCGTTCAGCGGCCCCAGCAGCTGCTCAACCCCCTGGACTATGATATGGCGGCCTTTGTCCACGCCAAGATGCGGCAGGAGGGCGTTAAGCTGATGCTGGGCCATTCCGTCGCGGGATTCGAGGCGGATCGTAACGGCGTGAAGGTACTGCTCAAGGGAGAAGCGGCGCTGAAGGCCGATCTGGTGATCTTGGCCATCGGCGTTACTCCGGATACCCGCATTGCCAAGGAAGCGGGCCTGGAGCTGGGCGTCAAGGACAGCATCGTGGTGAACGACCGGATGGAGACCTCTGAGCCGGACATCTATGCCGTGGGCGACGCGGTAGAGGTTAAGCACTGCGTCACCGGGGAACAGACGCTGATCTCCCTGGCGGGCCCGGCCAACAAGCAGGGACGCATCGCCGCGGACAATATCTGCGGCGGGCACAGCGTTTACGGCGGCTCCCAGGGCTCCTCGGTCATCAAGGTGTTCGATATGACGGTGGCCACCACCGGCATCAACGAGCGCACGGCGAAAAAGGCCGGGATCGACTGCGATAAGATCTATCTCTCCCCGGCCAGCCACGCCGCGTACTATCCGGGCGGCAGACTCATGACCATGAAGGTGGTTTTTGAGAAAGGAAGCTGCAGGCTGCTGGGCGCGCAGATCGTGGGCTATGAGGGGGTGGATAAGCGGATCGACGTGCTGGCGTCCGCTCTGTATGCCGGGCTGAATGGGGTGCAGCTGAAGGAGCTGGATCTTGCTTACGCGCCGCCCTATTCCTCGGCAAAGGACCCGGTGAACATGGCCGGCTTTATGATCGAAAACATTGCGCAGGGAAACGTCAAACAGTTCCACTGGGAGGAAGCGGACGCGCTCCCCCGGGACGGTTCGGCAATCCTGCTGGACGCCCGGACGCCGGCGGAATATGCCCGTGGGCACCTGGAGGGGTTCCGCAATCTCCCATTGGACGAGCTGCGGGAGCATCTGGAGGAGCTGGAGCGGGACAAGCCGGTCTATGTGGTCTGCCAAAGCGGCCTGCGAAGCTATCTGGCCTGCCGCATCTTGGCTCAGCACGGCGTGGACTGCTGCCACCTCGCCGGCGGCTACCGGCTTTATGAGGTGATCGCCAAAGAGCGCTGCGCCGCAGAGTGCGCATTCC
>NZ_JALFGV010000106.1:0-19474 GCF_022777125.1 Lawsonibacter sp. | reverse complement strand
GAGGAGATGGTGGGACAGGCGCCGTAGGACAGACCGGTGACGCACAGGCCGATGACGCACAGAGGCACCGAAGCGGCGAGCACCGAGAGCAGCGTGACCGCGGCGGCCAGGATGGCGGTCACATTGGCCAGCAGCATGGTTCTGCGGCGGCCCAGCAGGTCGAAGAGCGCGCCGGTGAGGATGCGCCCCAGGCCATTGCACACCGAAAGCACGCCGACCAGAGTGGTGGCCAGGGCGGCGTTGGCCCCGACGGAGAGGGAGAGGTCCTTGGCAAACGAGATGACGGTGTTGCCGACCGCAGCCAGGAAGACGATGCAGAGGAACGCACGCCAAAAGGGAAAGCGGCGGATCATCTCACCGGGCGTATAATCGTGGGCCTCGAACGCCTCGTCCTTTCGGGCGGCTTTGACCTGGGGCTGAGGCAGCGCAGTATCCGGAGCGGGAAGGCGGAGGAGAAAAGCGGCGATCAGCAGCACCAGGCCCAAAGCGCCGCCCAGGAAGGAGAACGCGGCACGCCAGCCCACAGACGGGTGATCGATGAGCGCGCCCGCAAGATTGCCCAGCACCAAGGCGGAAGCGCCGAAGCCCATCATCAGCGCGCCGGAGCAGGTGCCTTTCTTGTCGGGAAACCACGCGCTGGTGGTGGAGATGATGACGTTATAAGCGATGCCGATGCCCGCGCCGCTGAGGATGCCGTAGCTCACGTAGAGCATGGCGACGCTCTGCCCGGAGAGCCGGGCGGTGAGCAGAAAGCCCGCGCAGGCGAGCAGGGCCGCCAGGATCAGGGTGAGCCGGGTACCCAGCCGCTTGGCCAGCAGTCCGCCTGCCATGCCGCCCAGACAGAAAAAGCACATGGTTAAGGTGAAATTCAGGGCCAGATCGGCCGCCGACCAGCCGAATTCGGCGGCCAGGGGGGCTTTCAGGATGGACCAGGCGTAGAGAATACCGGCGAACAGCAGGGCGATGACGCCCACCACAAGATAGAGCCAGCGGATGGAGGTGCTTGCTTGTTTCATGCTGGATACGCTCCTTATGATAAAGATTTTATATCTTGCATCTTACCAGATTGTTGAGCGATTGTCCAGAGCCAGCCAGAAATTGTACGTCAAAGGCCGGTCAGGGCCGTAAAGAGTCCGGCACACCCTGCGGATATATCCCGCCAGGCCGTTTCAAAGTCGCCGGTATACCAGGGATCGGCTACCGACCCGGGCCGGGGAGCGTAATCCAGCAGCAGATGTACCTTGTGCTCCGGGTCGCCTCCGAAAAGCCGCGTCATGCTGCGGCGGTTGGCCTCATCCATGCCGATGAACCGGTCCCAGCGGACGTAATCCCCCGGCTGGAGCTGGACTGCACGCTTGCCGGAGGGATCGAGCCCATGGGAGAGGAGCATGCGGCGGGCGGGGGGATAGACGGGGCGGCCGGTCTCTTCGGCGCTGGTGGCGGCTGAGGAAATTGCGAACGAATGGTCCAGGCCCGCTTTGCGCACCAAGTCCTTCATCACAAACTCAGCCATGGGGCTTCTGCAAATGTTGCCGTGGCAGACGAAAAGAAGACGGTGCATGATAAAATCCTCCGATTACGACGTGAAGGGAAGCAAAACGACCGGAAGCCCCCTCCGCGGGGCCGGACTTGCCGTTTGGGAAAAGTTACACGCAGCGGGCCAGAAGGGTCTCCCACTGCTCGTCCACAGATTGCTGGGCGGCCTCCAGCGTCCACTCGTTGCCGGGGCGGAAGCAGTGCCTGAAGCGGCCCTGGAGCTTCATGAATTCGGTGACGGGAAGTTTCTTTTTGGGCTCATAGCTGAGCATCCATTTGCCCTCCACGACCTCGTACAAGGGCCAGACGCAGGTCTCTACCGCCAGTTTGCAGATCTCGGGCAGCAGTTCGGGGGAATACTGCCAGCCCCGGGGACAGGGGGCCAGGACGTTGACAAAGGCGGGGCCGGGGGTATAGATGGCCCGATGGGCCTTCTCGTGGAAATCCTTGAAGTTGCCCAGGAAAGTGGTCTGCGCCACGTAGGGGATCCGGTGGGCCGCCAGGATCCCGGTCAGGTCCTTTTTGTTCTGGCGCTTGCCCAGGCTCTCCGCGCCGGTTGGGCTGGTGGTGGCGTTGGCAAAGCGGGGGGTGGAGGAGGAGCGCTGGATGCCGGTGTTCATATACGCTTCGTTGTCATAGCAGAAGTAGGTCATGTCATGGCCGCGCTCCATGGCGCCCGACAGAGACTGGAAGCCGATGTCATAGGTACCGCCGTCCCCGCCGATGGCCAGGAATTTAAAGGTATCGTCGATCCTGCCCTTCTTTTTCAGAGCCCGATAAGCCGCCTCCACGCCGCCGCAGGTGGCGGAGGCGTTCTCGAAGGCGGAGTGGATGTAGGAGTCCTCCCAGGCGGTATAGGGGTAGAGGAAGGAGGAGACCTCCAGGCAGCCGGTGGCGTTGCAGATGACCGCCTTGTCCCCTTCGTCCAGCGCACGGGTCATGGCCCGGCAGACGATGCCCGCGCCGCACCCGGCGCAGAGCCGGTGGCCGCCCACAAAACGCTCGGGCTTGGAGAGTTCGGCCTTATGATTATATGCCATGTTACAACACCTCTTCCTGTTTGCTGCGCTGGCCCATATGGACGTAGCGGGGGCCGGTCTCGCCGGTCTGGACGATGTGCAGCAGGCGGCGATAGACCCGCTCCACATCCTCCACCGCGCAGTCCCGGCCCGCCAGGCCGTAGACCACGTCGATCATTTTGGGCGGGTGGGGCAGATCGTAGCAGGCGCAGCGGGTCTCGGCAAAAAGCGGACCGCCGCAGGCGGAGTTTCCCTCGCTCTTGTCCAGAACCGCCACGGCCTTTACATGGGCCAGCGCGGCGGCCAGCTCTTCGGCAGGGAAGGGACGGAAGACCCGCAGCTTGATGAGCCCCGCGCGGACCCCGCGGGCGCGCAGGCGCTCCACGCAGGCCTTCGCGGTGCCGGCGGTGGAGCCGATGAGCACCAGGGCTACCTCAGCGTCCTCCATGCGGTATTCCTCAAAGAAGCCGTAGGAGCGGCCGAAGGTGCGGGCAAAGTCGGCGGCCACATCCAGAATGGCCCGCTTGGCGTTTTTCATGGCTTCGGCCTGCTGTACCTTATGCTCCATACAGTAGGGGCAGGTATCATAGGGCCCCACGGCCAGGGGATTTTCCTGTTTGAGCAGATAGTGCTCCGGGCGGTACTCGCCCACGAAGGCCTTAACGGCGGCGTCCTCCTCCAGCAGGATATTTTCCACGGCGTGGGAGGTGATGAAGCCGTCCTGGCAGACCATGATGGGCAGGCGTACGTCGGGGGTCTCGGCGATGCGCATGGCCTGGAGGTAATTGTCATAGGCCTCCTGGTTATTTTCCGCGTAGAGCTGGAGCCAGCCCGTGTCCCGTGCGCCCATGGAGTCGGAGTGGTCGTTATTGATGTTGATGGGGCCGGTAAGCGTGCGGTTGACGCAGGCCAGGGTGATGGGCAGACGGGCGGAGGCCGCTACGTACAGCACCTCGTACATAAAGGCCAGGCCGCAGGAGGAGGTGGCGGTGACCGCCCGGACGCCGGCGGCCTGGGCCCCGATACAGGCGGAGAGAGAGGAGTGCTCCGACTCCACGGGGATAAACTCGGTGCTCACCCGGCCGTCGGCCACATACTGGGCAAAATACTGGGGGATCTCCGTGGAGGGGGTGATGGGGAAGGCGGCAAAGACGTCGGGGTCGATCTGCCGCATGGCGCAGGCAATGGCTTCGTTACCGGAGAGACGTTCCCGGATGCTCATATCAGCGCACCTCCTGCTGCATTTGGATGGCCTGGAAGGGACAGACCTTCCAGCAGATGCCGCAGCCCTTGCAGTGGTCCAGATCAAAGTCCAGACGCCGCCCGGCCTGCACGGGAATGGAGGAGTCGGGGCAGTAGGGGGCGCACAGAAGGCATTGTTTGCACCTGGAGGCGTCCCAGACCGGAACGTCGGAGCGCCACTCGCCGGTGCGCACCGCCCGGGCGGTGCCCCCCTCGTAGATCTCCCCGCCGGGGGTCAGATCCTGCCAGGGGGTCTGCTCGTTGATCGCCTTTGCCTGGATGCTCATGCCAGACGCACCTCCTTCATGGATTGGATCAGACAGTTCATATTGCCCTGGATCACCTGGGGCTTGGTGGCAAATTTATGGCGGAAGGAGGCCTCCATATCCGCGATGAAACGTCCCGGCTCCAGGACACGGCTGACCTGCACGATGGCGGAAAGCATGGGGGTGTTGGGAAAGTAACCGCCCAGATGCTCCTCGGAGATGCGGCGGGCGTCGATGACGCCCACCCGGCCGGTCCAGCCCCGCAGCAGAGGACGCAGGGACGCGGGCGCTTTGGCGGAGTTGATCACCAGCGCGCCGCCCTCCTTCAGCCCCGCCGTTACATCCACGGAGGAGAGCAGGGATTCGTCCACCACCACGACGTAGTCGGGCGCGTAGATGTTGGAGTGGATGGTGCAGGGGATGTCGCTGATCCGGTTATAGGCGGTGATGGGTGCGCCCATACGCTCCGGACCGTACTCGGGAAACCCCTGGACATACTTGCCGGAGGCAAAGGCCGCGTCGGCCAGCAGCAGGCAGGCCGTTTTGGCCCCCTGGCCGCCGCGGCCGTGCCAGCGGATCTCGGTCATGGATGCGCTCATAGTTGATTCCTCCCGTATTGAAGTGGTTGCGTTCGCAGCGCGGAGGGCAGCCGCCCCCGCCGGAAAAGCCCGCGGGCCGTTTCCGGAAAAATAAAAAGGCTTTCGTCCCGTAAAGGGACGAAAGCCTGCACTTTCGCTGTACCACCCGTTACTGCATACCGTCATATGCGCTTCCGGTAACGGGGAAGTCCGGCAGCGCCTACTTCGGCAAACGGTTCGGGCTGCAACTCCGGAGTGATCTTCGGGCGAGACCTACTGATACCGGATTTTCACCAGACACCGGCTCTCTGCAAAACTTCGGTCAGACCCTACTGTCTCCATCATCATCTTTAGTGGAATAAATTATGAAATAATATAGCCCATGGGGGCGGGATTGTCAAGGGTCAATTTGACAAAATCCGAGGAGCGGTTCCGCCGGACGTTTTACGCCCGGCCGGAGATGACCCAGGGAGCGGGCTCCTGCGTGAAGGTGTTTTTGCCGCCCAGCTTGGACACGGCGATCTGGATCACCTCGGTCTCACCGATGCCGTACTGCTCAAACAGGGCGGGCAGAGAGGCGGCGCAGCGGAAGTCCAGGGTATAGATCACAAACTCCATATGGGGGTTTCGCCGGAGCAGGCATTGGAGCTCCTGCTCCAGACTGGCGGAGGCCACCAGGAAGGTCAGGGTGGGCACGGGCAGGCCGGACAGAGAGGCGTCGTCCACATGGTCGATGATGGCGATGTTGTTCAGACCGAATTTATGGGCGTTTTCCTCCATGGTCTGACGATCCTGCTGATTGTATTCCACGGCGATGACGGTGCCTTCGCCTGCCAAGATGGCGCTCTCCACCGCGATGCTTTCCCCGCTGACCACACACACCGTATCCCCCACGGACAGGTGCATCTTATTGAGAAGGACGGCACGGATCTCGCTGCCCACGTAATGAATGGAGCCGCGGGAAAAGCTGGAGTTGCGCATGCCGACTTTATACGTAGAGCGGGCGTTAGGATTGAGCACCAGCATGCCCGCCGAGGCGTTGATGCCGCGGTCGATCATATCCCGCAGCAGGTCATGCTTGATGGGACCGGAGGGATCCGAGCCCTCGTTGTACCAGACGGTGCAGTCGCCCAGGCCCGCATCCCACATGCGGTAGAAGATATCCGCATGGCCCGCCTCGGTAAAGACCAGCACCGCCGGATGGGATTCCACCGTGGGGATCAGGTTTTTGTTTTTGCGGGTGATATCCAAAAGCTTGACCTTCTCCAAGTCCACCTGCGTGTGGTCGGAGAAATACTGGAGCCAGGCCAGGATATGGGAATTGTTGAAAAGCTGCTGTTCCATAGGATGCGTCCCCCTCTGACAGTGTGATTGCAGACATTCGGACTGTCCCCAAAGCCCTCCCGCAGGGAGTTCCGCCGCCCGCAGGCGGCGGAATAAAAGGAAATCCCGTCCGTTCCAAGGATATGTGCCTTGGAACGGACGCTTTTCACGAAATTTCTGCCGACAATTCGCAGGAAAGCAAGGTGAAAATTTCGCGTATGCCTTCTCGAAAAGCGGCTTTGCCGCTTTTTTGACAGCCCCATTATAACACAGCAGTGTGGAAAATCCAGCGGAAAATCCAAAAAGCGCGCGCCAAAACGGGCCGCCGCATGGCTGTGCGGCGGCCCGTCGGGAGGGATTCAGCGTTTCAGGGACTCCGCCCAGGCGGCATATTGAGCCACTTTGGCGGCGCAGTCGGCGCGGTCGGTCCCCTGAGCCAGGATATAGACCTTTACCTTGGGCTCGGTACCCGAGGGGCGGACGATCAGACTGGTGCCGTCGCAGAGCTCGTAACGCAGCACGTTGGAGCCGGAGAGCTCCATGTTGCCCGCGGCGCCGGTCGCAGTGTCCACCACCGTGCCGTCCAGGTAGTCTTTCTGCCGCGCTACCCGGACCCCGGCGATGGCGTCAGGCGGAGACTGGCGCAGGCCGGACATCAGAGCGGCCATCTGCTTCAGGCCGTCCAGCCCAGGCATGACCAGGTTCAGGGTGCGCTCCGCGTACCAGCCGTACTTGGCGAAGAGCGCCTGGAGAGCGTCGTACAGGGTCATGCCCTGCCCGTGATACCAGGCGGCCATCTCCGTGAGCAGCAGGGAGGCGGTGACCGCGTCCTTGTCCCGCACATAGTCGCCCAGCATGTAGCCGTAGGACTCCTCGTAGGAGAAGATCACGTTACCCGTGCCGCTGCCCTCCAGCTGGTCCTTTTTCTCAGCCAGGAACTTGAAGCCGGTGAACGTATCATAGCAGGCAAGGCCGTTGACCTGGGCTACCTTGCGGGCCATCTCGGTGGTGACGATGGTTTTGAGCGCCACAGGCTGGGCGGGCAGCCGGCCCGCGCGCTTCATGGCCCCGATCAGGTAGTCCAGCAGCAAAACGCCGGTCTGATTGCCTGAGATGACCTTGAAGCTGCCGTCCGAGGTGCGTACCATGATGCCCACCCGATCGGCGTCCGGATCGGAGCCCAGGATAAAGTCGGCGCCCTCCCGTTTGGCCAGCTCCACAGCCAGGGCGAAGCCCTCCGGATTTTCCGGGTTGGGGGAGGCCACGGTGGGAAAGCTGCCGTCGATGACCATCTGCTCCGGCACACAGAGCACATGCTTCATCCCCAGGCGGCGCAGCGCTTCGGGGATCAGCTGGTAGCCGGTGCCGTGGAAGGGGGTATAGACCATCTTAAACCCGTCGGCCACCCGGGCCACGGCCTCCGGAGCGGTGGCTTGGGCCATGACGTGGGCGAGAAAGGCCTCGTCGGTCTCCGCCCCCATGATCTGGACCAGGGACTGGGAGACTGCCTGGTCATAGTCCATGCGGCGGATGGAGGAAAACAGGTCCAGCTCAGACATCTTTTGCGCCACCGCGTCGGCGTGGCGGGGCGGCAGCTGGGCGCCGTCCTCCCAATAGACCTTATAGCCGTTATACTCCTTGGGATTATGGCTGGCGGTGACGTTGATGCCGGCGATGGCGTGATATTCCCGCACGGCGAAGGAAAGCTCCGGCGTGGGGCGCAGGGATGCGAAAATCCGCACCGGGATGCCGTTGCCCGCCATGACGGAAGCCGCCTCCCGGGCAAATTCCTGCGAGTGGTTGCGGCAGTCGTAACAGATGCACACGCCCCGGGCCGCGGAGGCCGCGCCTTCTTCCAAAATCACCTGGGCGAAGGCCTGGGTGGCGTGACGGATCACATGGACGTTCATATTGTGCAGTCCCGTACACATGGTGCCCCGAAGACCGGCGGTGCCGAATTCCAGGGGGCCGAAAAAGCGGCCTTCGATCTCCTTTTCATCGCCTGCGATGGAGCGCAGCTCTTCCCGCTCCGCCGCGCTGAGGGCCGGGCTTTCCAGCCACTGCTGATAGGCTTGCCTGTAGGTCATTATCCTTACCTCCTTCTTCTTCCTGCCCGCCGGACGGGCGCAAAAGGTTCCTGGGGGAACACCCCCTATTTATGATAGCTTGAACCCTCGTTGATCTTGAAGCCGCGGTAGAGCTGCTCCAGCAGCATCACCCGCGCCAGATGATGGGGAAAGGTCATGGGAGACATGGAGAGCCGAACCCAGGCGCTGTCTTTCAGCGCACTGTCCAGACCGTGGGAGCCGCCGATGAGGAAAACCAGGCGTTTGGCGGAGTTCTGCGCCCAGGTCTCCAGCAGGGCGGCCAGCTCCTCGCTGGAGCGCTGGCGGCCCTCCACGCACAGAGCCACCACGCTGGAGCTGGCAGGCAGCCTGGAGCGGATGGCCGCGGCCTCCCGGGCCAGGGCGGCGTCGATCTGCGCCTGAGAAGGATTCTGCGGCAGCCGTTCTTCGGGCAGCTCGGTCATGGTGAGCCTGCAATAGGCTGAAAGACGCTTGGTATATTCCGAGACCGCGTCGGTATAAAATTTTTCCTTCAGTTTTCCCACGCAGATCAGATGGACTTCCAGCATAGATGCTCCTTTCGCAAAGACGGCGCGTCCCGGGCGAAAGGGGCGCGGAGAATCAGACGCAATAGCGGCGGCCGGGTTCGGAGCGGGGGGCTACCTCCAGCGTCACGTCCCGGCCCACCGCCACGCCCCGGCCGGACAGCGCGGCATGGACCGTATCATAGGCGCGCACGGGGGTATTGTTTTCTGCGGACAGATGGGCCAGCACCACGGTTTGGGTCCCGCCCTCCACCGCCGCGCAGGCCAGGGCCGCCCCCGCCTCGTTGGACAGATGGCCCCGGTCCCCCAGAATGCGCTGCTTGAGAAAATAAGGATAGGGGCCGCAGCGCAGCCACTCCACGTCGTGATTGGCCTCGCACACCAGCAGGTGGGCCCCCGCGATCCCGGCGGAGACGGCGGGCGTCAGATGGCCCAAGTCGGTGGCCACCGCAGCCTTCCGGCGCCCGTCGGTGAGGGTGTAGCCCACACTGTCGGCGGAGTCGTGGGGGGTGGGGAAGCTGGTGATCCCCAACGAACCGATGGAGAAGGCGCCGGCGGCCTGAAAGGGATGGATCACGTCCTCCAAAAAGGCGATGCGATAGCACAGTTGCAGCGCGGTGCCCCGGCTGGCGTACACCGGCAGGCGCAATTGCTTGGTCAGGGTGGCCAGGCCGCCGATGTGGTCGGAATGCTCGTGGGTGATAAGAATACCGGACAGGCCGGCGGGCTCCACGCCCAGCGCGCGCAGGCTTTTGCAGATGCGCCGGGCGGAGATGCCCGCATCGATGAGAAGATGGGTGGTCCCGTCGGACGCCAGCAGGCAATTTCCGCTGGAGCCGCTGGCCAGGGTGCAAAGCTCCAGCAAGTCGCCTCGCTCCTTCTATGTATACTGCAACGGGCGGCGGCATTCTGCCGCCGCCCGTTTGCTCTGTGTTCAGCCCACCTGAGCCTGTTTCCCGGCATCCGGGGTAACGACCACCCGGATATCCGCGCCCACGCCGGAGAGCTTGCGCACGATATCCTCGTAGCCGCGCTCAATATGGTAGATATTGCTGATCTCGGTCGTGCCCTGGGCCGCCAGGCCCGCAATGACCATGGCGGCGCCGGCCCGCAGGTCGCAGGCGCGGATCCGGGCGCCGGTGAGCTTTTCCACGCCCTCGATCACGGCGATCTTGCCGTCCACCTGGATCTGGGCGCCCATGCGGCGAAATTCATCCACATAGCGGTAACGGTTGTCCCATACGCCTTCCGTGAGCACGCTGGTTCCCTCGGCCAGACAGAGGATGGCGGCAATCTGGGGCTGCATATCGGTCGGGAAACCGGGGTAGGGCAGGGTCTTCACGTTGGTGCGGGTGAGATTGCCGGTGCGGCACACCAGCACCGCGTCGTCCCGCTCTTCGACCGCTACGCCCATTTCCAGCAGCTTGGCCGTGATGCACTCCAGATGCTTGGGGATGACGTTTTTTACCAGAACCTCGCCGCCGGCGGCAGCCACGGCGGCCATGTAAGTGCCCGCCTCGATCTGATCGGGAATGATGGAGTAGCTGCCGCCGCTGAGACGCGCTACCCCGCGGATCTTGATGACGTCGGTGCCCGCGCCCATGATGTCGGCCCCCATGGAGTTGAGGAAGTTGGCCAGGTCCACCACATGAGGCTCTTTGGCGGCGTTCTCGATGACCGTCATGCCCTGGGCCAGAACGGCGGAGAGCATGATGTTCATGGTAGCGCCCACGGAGACGATGTCCAGGTAGACCTGGGTGCCCTGCATCCGGCCCGCCCGGGCGCGGGCGTGAATATAGCCGCCCTGTACGTCCACGTCGGCCCCCATGGCCACAAAACCCTTGATGTGCTGGTCAATGGGGCGCCCGCCGAAGTCGCAGCCGCCGGGAGGGGGGACCTCCGCCGAGCCGAAGCGGCCCAGCAGCGCGCCGATCAGATAGTAGGAGGCCCGAATCTTGCGGGCCAGCTCCTCCGGGACGCGGGCGTTGCGGATATGGGAGCAGTCGATGTCCACCGTAGTGCGGTTGACCGTGCGTACGTCGGCACCCAGGTCCTGGAGGATATTCAGGATCAGCGTCACGTCGCTGATCTGGGGAATGTTCTCGATGCGGCAGACGCCGTCCACCAGCAGGGCGGCGGGGATGATAGCGACAGCGGCGTTCTTGGCGCCGCTGATGTCGATCTCTCCAAACAGCGGTCTCCCGCCGTGAATTACATATTTCGTCAAACCTTCAACCCTCTATTCCTTCCGTGCGCTTCCGTTTCGGGCACACGGTATCCAAGGGCCGGTGAGCAGCCGGCCCGGTAAAAAGCAGCAGGATAAGCCGCCGTACAAGGACAGCGCGCTCCTATACGCATACATTATAGCATATCTGCCTGCAAAAGCAAACCTATTTTCGCCCGAGCTGGAAATTTCCAGGTGTTTCCGCGCGCCCTTTCCACTCAAAGACACGATGCCCGCTTTTGCAAAATTTTATGCTTTATTTTTTTGAAAGCTGGTTGCATCCAAACAGGCAACATTTTTAGGGGGCGGGGGAGGGGTGAGGAGTGAGCGAGGGTGAGTAGTTCCAAAAAGCAGAGAGGACGGGAAGCGCTGCTCCGGCGGATGGAGGAGTTGGCCAACGGACGAGTCAACGACGCGGTAAAGCTGGCATTCCTGGGCAGCGGATTGCCGCCGGAGCAGTGGGAACGGATCGACGCGCTGGAGCTGGAGGAACTGGCCGAGTTCAAACGCAGCGGCAACGGGACGGTGGAGATCAAGCTGGTGGACCGCCTGGCGGCGCTGGAGAAGCTGATCGCCCTGGCCGGGGACGGCGAGCGGGAAAAAGCGGAGCAGTTTTTCCGCGCGCTGGAGCAAACGGCGGGAGGCGGGGAGAGCGGATGAAAACAGCGCGGCGGCACGGAGATTCGGGAAGACGGAACCGGCGGAGAGGGACGTGAGGCATGCAGTTCAAGGCGTTTTCGGAAAAGCAGAGACAAGTGCTCACATGGTGGTGCGACGGGGCCGGGACCAGAGACCGGGAGGCGATCATCTGCGACGGGGCCGTGCGCAGCGGGAAGACGCTGTGCATGGGACTGTCCTTTTTCTGCTGGGCCATGCGGCGCTTCGGCGGGGAGAAATTCGCCCTGTGCGGCAAGACGGTATCCGCCCTGCGGCGCAACCTGCTGAGCACCCTACTGCCGGCGCTGGGCGAGCTTGGGTTCCGATATCAGGAAACCGTCTCCCAAAACCGGGTGCGCGTGCGCTTTGGCGGGCAGGAAAATACGTTTTACCTCTTCGGCGGCCGGGATGAGGGCAGCGCAGGGCTGATCCAGGGGATGACGCTGGCAGGGGTGCTGCTGGACGAGGCGGCGCTGATGCCACGCTCCTTTGTGGAACAGGCGGCGGCCCGCTGCTCCGTCACGGGGGCCAAGCTGTGGTTTTCCTGTAACCCTGCGGGGCCGGAGCACTGGTTTTACAAAGAATGGATCCTGAAGCGGGAGGAGCGCAGGGCCCTCTACCTCCACTTTACCATGCAGGACAACCCGGCCCTGTCTCCCCAGGTCATACGGCGGTACGGCCGCAGCTTCAGCGGGGCCTTTTACCGCAGGTTCGTATTGGGGGAGTGGGCGGCCGCCGAGGGGCGGGTATACGATTTCTTCGACGAAAGCTACATCAGGCCTCCGCCGGAGGGGGCGATGGAGCAATGGTGCATCTCCTGCGATTACGGGACGGTGAATCCCGCGTCCTTCGGGCTGTGGGGGCGCAGAGACGGGGTCTGGTACCGGGTGGAGGAATTTTACTACGATTCCCGCGCCCGGGGCAGACAGAAGACCGACGGGGAATACGTACAGGACCTGAAGCGGCTGGCGGGCGGCCGGGAGATCGCCTGCGTGGTGGCCGATCCGTCGGCGGCCAGCTTTCTGGAGGCCCTGCGGCGGGAGGGATGGCGGGTCATACGGGGAGAAAACGACGTGCTCTCCGGCATCCGCCTGACCGCCGGGCTGCTGAAGCAGGGGCGCATCGTGATAGGCCCGGCCTGCCGGGACGCCATCCGGGAGTTTGGCCTGTACTGCTGGGATGAGCGGGCGACGGGCGACCGGGTCCGAAAGGAGCACGATCACGCCATGGACGATATTCGGTATTTTGCCGCTACCGTGGCCGCGCGGCGGGCGTACGGCGGCGTTGGGGCGTGGGCCGTGGAGCGGCAGGCGTTTTGAGACGCGGCAAGCGGGAGAGGAGTACGGAGCGATGGGATTTTGGAACAAGAAAGCGGACGGGGGAGGGACGGCTGCAGTCCAGCTGCGGGACGGGGGACGGCATCCCTTCCGGCTGCTGGACGGTTATGTGCCGCTGCGCAGCGGGGAAATCGCCCTTTACCGCAGCATCCGGGAGGCGGTGCCCATTGTGGACGCCGCAATCTTGAAGCTGATCCGGCTGTCCGGCGGCGTACAGGTGCGCTGCCGGACGGAACAGGCCCAGGCGGGACTGGAGCGGTTTTTGCGGACGGTGGACACCGGACGGGGCCAGCGGGGCGTGCAGTCCTTTCTGGACCGCTATCTGGACGCCATGCTGACCTGCGGGCGGGCCGTAGGGGAGATCGTGCTGGACCGCAGACGGCGGGAGATTGCCGCACTGCTGTGCGGAGATCCGGCGGAGGTGGAGATCCGGGAGGGGGCGTCCCCAATGGAGTTCCAGCTCTGCACCCGGGCCGAAGGCGGCGGAATGGAGCCGCTGCCCTGCCAGGAGCTGCTGCTGTTTACCCCGTTTCAACCGGAGGTGGGCAGCCCTTACGGAGTGAGCCTGCTGCGGTCGATGCCCTTTTTGACGGAGATCCTGCTGAAAATTTATCAGGCTACCGGCATGAACTGGGAGCGTTTGGGAAACGTGCGCTTTGCCGTGATCTATAAGCCTGAGGGGGACGGGCTGGACCGGGCCTGGGCGCAGGAGCGGAGCCAGTGCCTGGCCCGGGAGTGGTCGGCTGCCATGCAGGCGGGAAAGCAGGGCAGCGTCCGGGACTTTGTGGCCGTGGGCGACGTGGACATCAAGGTCATCGGAGCGGACAACCAGGTGCTGGACAGCGAGGTGCCCGTCCGGCAGATCCTGGAACAGCTGATCGCCCGCACGGGCATACCGCCCTTCCTGCTGGGACTGTCCTGGTCCTCCACCGAACGAATGAGCGCCCAGCAGGCCGACATGATGACCAGTGAGATCACCGCTATACGGCGGGGACTGGCGCCGGTGGTGGAACGGGTGTGCGAGCTGTGGCTGCGTCTGCATGGGTACGACGAGCCGGTGGAGGTGGACTGGGAAGACATCAACCTGCAGGACCTGGTGGAAGAGGCAAGAGCGGAGCTGTACCGGGAGCAGACCCGGGCGCTGCGGCTGGAAAATGAAAAGGAGGAAGCGAAACGGTGAGGATACAAAAGCAGGCCCGGGCGGGGCAGGGATTGGAACTGGCCGAAGGCGAGCTGGCACAGATCAATGCCCTGAGCCGGAAGGAGCTGAAGGCCGGAGAGGTATACGCCTTCGGAGTGCGGCTGTGCGACAACGAGATCGACCGCGACGGGGAACGGTTCCCGTTGGAGACCTTGCAGGAACTGGAAAGGCTCTTTGTGGGGAAGAGCGGAGTATTTGACCACCAGTGGAGCGCCCTGGGGCAGACCGCCCGCATTTACCGCACCGAGCTGGTGCAGGAGACGGAAAAGCGTACCGGCGCGGGGGACGCATACTGCTATCTGAAGGGGTACGCCTACATGCTGCGCACGGAGAAGAACCGGGACCTGATCGCGGAGATCGAGGGCGGCATCAAAAAGGAGGTCAGCGTGGGCTGCGCGGTGGAGCGGGCGGTTTGCTCCATATGCGGGGAGGACCACAACGACCGGACGAAATGCAGGCATGTCAAAGGGCGCACCTACAACGGCAATCTGTGCTGGGCCGACCTGCGGGAGGCCACCGACGCCTATGAGTGGTCGTTTGTAGCGGTGCCGGCCCAGAAAAACGCGGGGGTGATCAAACAGATGAAGCGGGAAACGGACAGGGAACAGCTGGAGCGGGAAGCCGAGCTGGGGCGCAGGTACCTGGCGGGACTGCGGGAGGAGATCGCCCGGCTGGGCGCGCTGGCGGAGCCGGAGCTGAGCGGCGGCGTGCTCAAGCAGATCGCCGGAAAACTGGACGAGGAGGAATTACTGGCGGTGAAACGGGCCTATGAGAAACGGCTGGACGAGCGCTTCCCGACGGCGCCACAAATCAAGGATACCGGTGGGGAGCGGGAGGCACAGCGGGACGACGTGGCGTTTTTGATTTAAGGCATTACCGCAGGATTCAACGCGTGCGGAGCGGCGCGAAAACTTGTGCTGCAAAAAGGCGCAAAACCGCAGGAATACTTTGCGTATTGCAAGGTTTTGCAGCGCATTTGTGGGGCAAATTGGCCGCCAAGGCGTGCGTGGGGAATTGTGCGGTGATGCCTTAAGCCCGTTTGGGACCGGAAGAAGCGCCCCATGGACGAACCTGTCCCTCTGGAGCAAACAAGGCCGGGACAGCCCGCAGGGCCCGGGGCGCAAACGCCCGGCGCGGCGGAAGAACACAGACGCAAAAGGAAGCGGAGAACGCGAAAGGAGAAACGGGAATGAGCAAGATTTCGTTTGAGGGGATCGGAGAGGTGGCGGCTACCTTCGCCTGCGGCGACGGAGTAACGGCAGGACAGGTGGTAAAGGTCACGGGGAATGGCACCGTGGGGGCCTGCAGCGACGGCGACCGATTCTGCGGCATGGCGCTTTCCGCCCAGGACGGCTACGCCGCCGTGCAGCTGGCGGGCCTGGTCAGGGTGAGCGTCACGGGCGAGGGCGTCAGCGCCGGCTGGGTCAAGCTGGCCGCCGACGGAAGCGGCGGCGTCAAAGCGGCCGCCACCGGCGGCACAGAACTGCTGGTGATCAGCGCGGACAGCGACGGCGCCGTGGTGCGCCTGTAAAAGGGGAGGAGAAACATATGGCTTATCTGTACGACAATCTCAGACTGGAAAAGGGCATGTACAACGAGGCCGGCCAAAGCTTTACCCAGGTGCTGGAGCGGGAGGACCCCTCCGAGCACTACAAAGGCACGGCCCTGGAGGGACTGGACGCTTACCAGCGGCAGCTCAAGCGCTTTGACATCAAGGTGAAGGGCGCGGGCAGCGACGTGGTGGAGAAATTCTTCCACACCGCACAGTCCGCAGTGCTCTTTCCCGAGTACATCGCCCGCTCCGTACGGCAGGGGATGGAGGAGGCGGATCTGCTGCCCCACATTACCGCCGCGGTGACGCGGTTTGAAGGAATGGACTACCGTTCCATCACGTCGGTCCCGGAAAAGACCAAGCGGGAACTGCGCCGGGTGGAGGAGGGGGCCGCCATCCCCCAGACCGAGGTGAAGACCCAGGAGAACCTGGTGAAGCTCCACAAGCGGGGACGGATGCTGGTGGCCTCCTACGAAGCCATCCGCTACCAGAAGCTGGACCTGTTCTCCGTCACCCTGCGCCAGATCGGCGCGCACATCAACCGGATGCATCTGGAGGACGCCATCGACGTGCTGCTGAACGGCGACGGCAACAGCAATCCGGCCCAGGCCCTCAAGGTCGGCACCAGCCCCATCGGCGGCACGGCGGGCAGCCTGACCTACAGCGAACTGGTGGATTTCTGGGCCCAGTTCGACCCCTATGAGATGAACACGCTGCTGGCATCCGGCGACGTGATGCTGAAGCTGCTCAAACTCACCGAATTCCAGAACCCGCTGACCGGACTCAATTTCCAGGGGACCGGCAAGCTGGCCACGCCCCTGGGCGCCAAGCTGCTGCGCACCGCCGCCCTGGACAGCGGAACGCTCATCGGACTGGACAAGCATTATGCGCTGGAGATGGTGCAGGGCTCCGACGTGCTGGTGGAGTATGACAAGCTGATCGACCGGCAGCTGGAGCGGGCCGCCATCACCAGCATCAGCGGTTTTGCCAAGCTCTACACCGATGCGGCCAAGGTGCTGAGGGTCGGATGACGGAGCAGATCTTGGCTCTGGCGCGGACGCTGGGACCGGCAGGCGTCACCGAAACGGAGGCGCTGGAGCCCCTGTGCCGGGCTGCCCGGGCGGAACTGGAAGGAATGCTTCGGGAGGGCGTGACGCCCGAGGATTGCGGAGAGGCCTTCCTGCTGGGCGCAGCCTGGCTGGCCCTGGCCGGTCTGGCAGCGGGAGAGGACGGCGGAGTGGAGAGTTTCCGCGCCGGGGACGTGAGCATACGCCACCGATCCGAGATGGACGCCAGGGCGCGCTGTGCCGCTTTGCGTCTCCAGGCCAGGCAGGTCATGGCCCGCTATCTCCGGGACGACGGCTTCGTATTCCGGGGGGTGCCGGGATGAGCCTGTTTGAGGGGCTGCTGCAGCGGTATGGGCAGAGGGTGCTCCTCTGGCGCGAGGGCGCGGAGGAGGGGACGGCGTGCCGGGCCTTCCTCCAGCCCATCCGGGAGCGCGGCGAGCAGGTCCAGGCTTCGCCCCTGGGGGCGGTACGGCAGGACAAGTGGCTCTGCCTGGGCGAGCCGGGAATCGCGCTGGAGGGGCTGGGAGACGGCTTTATCCAGTGGGCTGGGCGGCGCTTCCGGGTGATCTCCGCCCAGCCGTTCTACCTGGGGACGGTATTGTCCCACTGGCGGGCCGTGCTGCGGCCCATGGACGAGGATTGACCGGAAACGCGGAGGGGGAAGAAAGCATGACGCTGGATACCGTGCGGGAGCGGATGGCCGAATGCCTGCGGAAAGCGGGAGTGGAAGCGGTCTGCGCCTGGCCCGGGGGAGCGCGCAGGCGCGTGCAGGGGCCGGTGGCGGCGGTTTCCCTGCGCTCCTGCCAGGGCGGGCCGGGCGGCTTCCGGGATTATCTGGGGGAGCGCTACAACCAGGAGCGGGGCTGCTGGGAGGAGCTCTACGGACGGAAGGTGCGGCTGGTATTCGGGCTGGATCTGTATGCGCCGGGGCCCGACGGCGCTCCGGCGCTCCGGACCGCCTTTGACGTGGTGGCCGGAGCCCTGCAGCGGGAGGGGCCGGAAGGGCTGAAGCTGCTGGAACTCTCCTGCGGCGAGGTGGAAGACGATCCAGGGACGGATTTGCTGCGCTGCCCGGCGGAAGCGGTCTGTGAAGGCTGGCTCTACGCCGTGGCGGACGAGGCGGGCGCGTTCCTGGACTTTATCGTGAGAGGGGACGGAAAAGTGTGAGCACGACGAAACATGAGCGGCCGGGGGTCTACTCCA
Source organism: Lawsonibacter sp. (assembly GCF_022777125.1). Lineage (NCBI taxonomy): Bacteria > Bacillati > Bacillota > Clostridia > Eubacteriales > Oscillospiraceae > Lawsonibacter > Lawsonibacter sp. The sequence continues at coordinate 1,658 of NZ_JALFGV010000106.1, read as the reverse complement.
GCTACGATGCGTCCACCGTGGTCAGCGGCGGCGGCAGCGGGAAGACCGTGGGCATCGCGGCCCTGAGCGAGGCGGAGGCGGGAGGACTGCACGCCCTGGCCCGATACGAGGACGCGGCGGCCGCCTTTGGGGCGGAGGACAACCTGTGCCGGTTGGCGCAGACGCTCTTCCGCAACGGCGCGGCCCAGGTAAAGGCGGCGCCTGTGGCGGCGGAGGAGGGGTATGAGGCGGCCTTCGCCCTGCTGGAAGCGGAGGAGGACCTGGCGGTGATCTTCTGTGACAGTACCACCCTGGGCGTGCAGCAGAAGCTGCGGGAGAGCGTGGAAAACGCCTCCCAGGCCCGAAGGGAGCGCATTGCGGTGGTGTGTCCCGGCAGCGGGGAGAACGTCTCCGAACTGGTGGCACGGGCCGAGGCCCTGAACAGTGAGCGGGTGGTGCTGGCGGCCCCCGCCGACGGGACGGGCGGAGCGCTGGCCGCCGCCGCAGCGGCCGGGGCCATCGCCGGAGAGAACGACCCGGCGGTGCCCCTGGGCGGCGCGGTACTCCGGGGCCTGAGCGGACTGAAGGTCCAGTACAGCGACAACGAGATCGACCTGCTGGTGCAGGGCGGGGTTACCCCCCTGGAGAGCGCGGCGGGGGAGATCTCGGTGGTGCGGGGCGTCACCACCAGAACCAAGAACGGCGAGGCCGCCGACAGCACCTGGCGGGAGCTGTCCACCATCCGCATCGTGGACGACGTGATCCCCGCAGTGCGCAACAGCCTGCGGGCCAAGTTCCAGCGGGCCAAAAACACCGAGCAGTCCAGAGGGGCGATCCGCGCCCAGACCATCCTGGAGCTGGAGAACAAGCTGGGCCGGGAGATCATCACCGGCTACGACGGAGTGACGGTGACGGCGCTGGAGGAGAATCCCACGGTGTGTCTGGTGGAGTTCAGCTTTACCGTCACCCACGGACTCAATCAGATCTGGCTGACGGCCCATGTGACGGTTTAATACGGAGGGGAAGCAATGACAGTGACGGGATTTCCCACCAGCAGCGACATCTATCTAGAGGTAGACGGCAAAAAGGTGGCGGTGGTGCAGAGCTACGCCGCAAAGACCAGCCGCTCCAGCCGGACGGTGGAGGCCTTCGGCGAGGATCAGCCGGTGGCCACCATACCCGGACCCCGCAGCCATCTGGTGGAGCTGACGCGGCTCTACGCCACAGACGAGGCCGTGCGGGACGGCATCAACTTCCACGACCTGGAGGATTTCTCCCTGGTTATCTGCAAGCCGGACCGGAAGATTATCTACTCCGGCTGCCAGTGGAGCGCCATCGGGGAAAACGGCACCCTGGGCGACATGGTGGTGGAAAAGGTGACCATTGTGGCGGCCAAGCGAATCGAGACGAAGGCGTGAGCATGGAGCGGGATTGGATGACCCTCCTGGCCGGAGCACGGAGGACGGCGGCAGAGGAGGGACAGGGGCTGGAGCTGCGGCTCCTGTCCGCCCGAGAGGTGCTGGAGGCCCGCCGGGAGGCGGCGGGCCTGACGCGGGAGGACCGGGAGCGGGCCCTGTGCGCCAACGCCTGCCTCTTGGCCCGAGCCCTGGAGCGGGGCGGAGAGCCGGTGTTCTCCACCGGCGGCGCGGTCCTGGAGGGCCTGTCGGTGGAGCAGATCG
>NZ_JALFGV010000105.1:0-31314 GCF_022777125.1 Lawsonibacter sp. | reverse complement strand
AGAGTGGGTGAACAATTATCCCCGTGAAATCTTGGGGTGGAGAACGTCCGAAATCCTGTTTCAAGAGTGCGTCGCCGCCCTTGGGTTTTAGTCAAATATATTTTTTTATATTTTTTTCGCATTTACTATTGACATTTTCGTTCAAGAAAGTAGGGCGGCGCACTTGTATTTTGGGAAAGAAACGTGTAAACTGTGGATAGCAATGGATCAGCAGCAAAAACGGTAAGGAGGCTGCCTGCACGATGAAAAAGTTTTTTTGCGGTGTGGTGAAATTTTTCACCATTCTCACCATCCTGGCCGCTCTGGCCTACACTGTGGTTCTCTATTGGGATAAGATCGTCGATTTCGTCGACCGTGTGAAGGGGCTGTTGGCAGAGAAGAAGCTCTGTTGCTGCCATGACGAGACGGACGACTACGCCGATTGGGACGAGTAAGGCGAAAACCGGTCAGCCGGGCCTGCGAACGCGGGCCCGGCTCTTTTTCGCGCCCGTTCCTGATGTTTTTCTTACAATGATGCGCCTGGCTTGACCTGCCTGCGGCAGATTGGTTATAATAGCACTGATAGCAAAGTACGCCGGCTGAAGCAACCGCTTTGCAGAGTTGCCGCGGCACACTGGAATACCGCTGAAAGGGGAGCGTGCCATGGATGCCAATATCCTGGTTGTAGACGACGAGCCGGAGATCGCCGATCTGGTGGAGGTCTACCTGAAAAGCGAGGGGTGCACCGTCTTCAAATGCGGCACGGGCACCGAAGCGCTGGCCTGCGTGGCCCGCGAGCGGCTGGATCTGGCCATTCTGGACGTGATGCTGCCCGATATCAGCGGCTTTACCCTGTGCGGGGAGATCCGCAAGGAGCACCACTTTCCGGTGCTTATGCTCACCGCCAAGGTGGATGATATGGACAAGATCACAGGGCTGACCATCGGCGCGGACGACTACATCACCAAACCCTTCAATCCTCTGGAATTGGTGGCCCGGGTGAAGGCGCAGCTGCGGCGCTATACCCGCTATAACGAGGCGGACAAGTCCTCCGAGAGCCGGGACCTGATCGATTTCAACGGCCTGGTCATCAATCGGGGCACGCATGAGTGCCAGCTCTACGACCGGGAGCTGAATCTGACGCCCATTGAGTTTGACATCCTATGGATGCTGTGTGAAAACCGGGGACAGGTCATCTCCGCCGAGCGCCTGTTTGAGACGGTATGGGGAGAGAAGTATCTGGACCGGAACAATACCGTTATGGTACACATCCGCCGTTTGCGGGAGAAAATGGGCGAGCCCAGCCGGAATCCCCGGTTCATCAAAACGGTATGGGGCGTGGGGTATAAAATCGACTGATTTTCCGTAAAAAAAGATTGACAAGCCGGGACAAATCGGGTATACTAACTCTTGCCCTGTGTGGCAGGGCCTGACAAGGCGGCATAGCTCAGTTGGCTAGAGCATGCGGTTCATACCCGCAGTGTCCCCGGTTCAAATCCAGGTGCCGCTACCAGACCCAAAAGACGGCACGTGCCGTCTTTTGGGACTTTCCTTCGGGAAGGGACCCCGGCCCGCTTGGGCAACATGGCCCGTTGGTCAAGTGGTTAAGACACCGCCCTTTCACGGCGGTAACACGAGTTCGAGTCTCGTACGGGTCACCAAATATGGAGGCGTAGCTCAGCCGGTAGAGCACTTGCTTCACACGCAAGGGGTCACAGATTCGAGTTCTGTCGTCTCCACCAAAAAAGAAGACACGCTGGAAGCGTGTCTTCTTTTTTTACGCGCCTGCCGCGGTTCCATGGGATAGCACAGGGCAGAGCCGTGCCGCCCACACGCCTGCGCCGCGACAGGATCGGCGCCGGTGGAATGGATGCGGACCGCTTCAAAGGCTGCAAGATCTGGTGGCGGCCCCTCGAAATCCGGCTGAATTTGTGGGATGAGGCCGGGCCGCTGAGGACGGGTTCCCATCCCGTCCTCTGCGGCCCTGCCCTGCTTGAACAGCATTTGCAAAAAGCTCTGGAACCCATATGGTTCCAGAGCTTTGATCTGGTGGACGATACAGGACTTGAACCTGTGACCTCCCGCACGTCAAGCGGATGCTCTACCAGCTGAGCTAATCGTCCAGACAGCGAAGATTATTATATCCGCAACAGGACGACTTGTCAATACTTTTTTCCGAATTCCTCTTTTAAAGAGTGAAGGAAACTGCTATACTGGAGCAAAGGGAGAAAGCTGGCGAACGGAGAAAAAGGAGCGGGAGATATGCTGTACCGGGAATTTGGCCCCGCAGAGCTGCATCCGGGGCTGACGGCGGGGGAAGGAGTCCGGCTGCGGGCCTATTGCCGGGAACACACCGGCCTGTTGGCCGATGACGGCAAGCGCTGGGCGGTGCTTATCCTCCCGGGCGGGGCCTACCGGCGCCTGGCGCCCGCGGAGTCCGAGCCCGTGGCGCTGGCCTTCTTGGCGGCGGGGATCCAAGCCTTTGTATTGGATTACAGTGTGCTGCCCAGACGCTGGCCCCAGCCTCTGCTGGAGACGGCCGCAGCGGTGGCCTTCCTTCGCTCGCATGCGGCGGAGTACGGCTTTCGTGCCGACCGGGTGGCTGTATGCGGTTTTTCGGCAGGCGGACATCTGGCGGGATATCTGTCGGGCCGTTGGGAGGATCCGGCGATCGGAGCGGCGCTGGGCCTGACGCCGGATCAGGTGCGGCCTGACGCGGCGGTTTTGGGCTATCCGGTGGTCCACCTGGCGGCGCTGATGGAGGAGATCGGAGCGCCGGAGGCGCTGCGGCTGGACCGGCAGGTCCGGCCGGGCCACCCGCCCGTCTTTTTGTGGGCCACTGTGCGGGATGCGACCGTCCCGGTGGAAAATACGCTGGATTATGCCCGCGCGCTGCGGGCGGCGGAGGTGCCCTTTGAGCTGCATCTCTTTGCGGACGGGCCGCATGCCATGGGGCTGGCCGACCGGGAGAGCGCCCGGGACGAGGATCACTGCAATGCCCACGCAGCTGCATGGCATCCCCTGTGCGTGGACTGGCTGAAAGGACGATAACAAAATGGGACAAAAGGTCGTTCTTATTACCGGTGGCAGTCGCGGCATCGGCGCGGCCTGTGTCCGGCGCTTTGCCGCGGACGGGTGCCGGGTGGTCATAAACTACCGCGGCTCCCGGGGCCAGGCAGAGGCTCTGGCGGCCCAGGTCGGGGGACTGGCCCTTCAGGCCGACGTGGCCGACCCGGTCCAGGTACAAGATATGGTTGACAATGTGTTAGATAAATTTTGTCAACTTGACATTCTGGTATGCAATGCCGGAATCTCCCAGCAGAAACTGTTTGGCGATTTGACTGACGCCGACTGGCGGCGGATGTTCGCCGTAAATGTGGATGGGGTCTTCCACAGCATCCGGGCCGTGCTTCCCCACTTCATCCACCGGAAGGCGGGGCGCATCGTGACGGTATCCTCCATGTGGGGGCAGGTGGGGGGCTCCTGCGAGGCGGCCTATTCCGCTTCCAAGGCGGCGGTCATCGGCCTGACAAAGGCTCTGGCCAAGGAGCTGGGCCCCTCGGGCATCACGGTCAACTGCGTGGCCCCGGGGGTCATTGATACCGAAATGAACGCCCGCCTGGATGCCGGGACGCTGGCGGCGCTGGCGGAGGAGACCCCGCTGGGGACCATCGGCACGCCGGAGGACGTGGCGCAGTCGGTCTGTTTTCTGGCCTCTGACGCCGCCCGGTTCATTACCGGACAGGTGCTGGCGCCGAACGGCGGGCTGGTAATTTAGACCGGCGCGTTTTAAAATTGTCGATATCTCCCACAATGGCTGTCCGCATTGGACGGCCATTGTGCATTTTAGCGGTTGACAATTTTGCTGTGGGAAGATATAATTGTCAACAACCTTAAAGGAGGTAATGAATGATGAAGAAATCCCGCATCCTGTCTCTTGCCATGGCGGGTGCCCTTTGCTTCTCCCTGCTGGCCGGCTGCGGCGGCAGCGGCGGCACCGCCAGTTCCCCCGCGCCTGAGACCACCAGCCCCGAGACCGGCGCGCCCGAAAGCACCGCCCCCGCCGGCGGCAGCACGTCCGCGTTCAAGCTGGGCGGCACCGGCCCCCTGACGGGCGGCGCGGCCATCTACGGCAACGCGGCCAAGCAGGGCGCCGAGATCGCCGTAGAGGAGATCAACGCCCTGAACGGCGACATCCGGTTCGACCTGCGCTATGAGGACGACGCCCACGACGCCGAGAAGGCGGGCAACGCCTATAACACCCTGAAGGACTGGGGCCTGCAGATCTTCCTGGGCTCCGTTACATCCACCCCCTGCGTGGCCACCTCTTCCGAGAGCAACGCCGACCACATCTTCCTGCTGACGCCTTCCGCCTCTTCCACCGATGTGCTGGGCGGCGTGGCCGATCCTCTGACCGGCACCGTGAACATTCCCCGGAAGGACAACGCGTTCCAGATGTGCTTCATGGACCCCAACCAGGGCTCCGCTTCCGCGCAGTACATTTCGGATAAGACGCTGGGCGAGAAGATCGCCGTCATCTACAAGAACGACGACGTGTACTCCACCGGCATCTACAACAGCTTTGTCGCCAAGGCCGCCGAGCTGGGCCTGGAGATCGTGTCCACCACCACCTTTACGGAGGACAGCCAGACCGACTTCTCCGTCCAGATCGCCGACGCCAAGACCAACGGCGCCGACCTCATCTTCCTGCCGATGTACTACACGCCCGCCTCGCTGATCCTGGCCCAGGCCAAGGCGGTGGGGTATGCGCCCACGTTCTTCGGCGTGGACGGCATGGACGGCATCCTGACGCTGGACGGCTTCGACACCGCCCTGGCGGAAGGCGTTATGCTGCTGACCCCCTTTAACGCCGACGCCGAAGATGACGCTACCCGGAGTTTTGTGGCCAAGTATCAGGAGAAGTACGGCGATATCCCCAACCAGTTTGCCGCCGACGCCTACGACTGCGTCTATGCCATTTATCAGGCCCTGACCAATGCCGGCGCTACCTCCGATATGAGCGCCAGTGAGCTGTGCGACCTGCTGATCGCCCAGTTCACTTCCCCTGAGTTCTCCTTTGACGGCCTGACCGGCGAGGGGATGACCTGGGATGAGACCGGCGCGGTCTCCAAGAGCCCCAAGGGCATGGTCATTGCCAACGGCGCTTACGTAGGCATGGACTAAGCCCGGACACAACTGCCATACAGAACAGCGGTATTTATCCCGCCCTTACGGAAGTTCCGAGAGGGCTGCCCGAAACGGCAGCCCTCTTACTTCTGTTTTTGTCCCGCCGTGTCGTCCCGAGCGAAGGGGAGGAAGCGCTTCCTCCCCTTCGCTCAGGACGACAGAGAAGTTGCGGTCCTGTTTGGGCGAGCGGCGCGTTCCGCCGGTCCGGACTCGGACCCGAGAGAGAATTACGAGGTGTGTGTTATGACCTTCCTGAACCATCTGATCAACGGGATCAGCCTGGGCAGCGTCTACGCCATCATCGCCCTGGGGTACACCATGGTGTACGGCATTGCCAAGATGCTCAATTTTGCCCACGGGGACGTGATTATGGTCGGAGCTTACGTCTGCTTCTTTGCCAGCTCCAGCTTCGGACTGCCCCCCATCCTGGGCGTGCTCCTGGCCATGGCGGTCTGCACCGCCCTGGGCGTGGTGATCGAGCGGCTGGCCTACAAGCCGCTCCGGCAGGCTACCTCCCTGGCCGTGCTCATCACCGCCATCGGTATGAGCTACTTCCTCCAGAATGCCGCGCAGCTGCTCTGGACCTCCAACCCGAAGATCTTCCCCACCTTTTTTACCGTTACCGACCGGGAGACCGGGACCGTCAAGACCGGCATCAGCCTGTTTGAAGGGCAGCTGAACCTCTCCTATGCCTCCATCGTGACCATCGCGGCCTGTATCGTCATCATGATCGCCCTGACCCTGTTTACCAGCAAAAGCAAGATGGGCAAGGCCATGCGGGCCTGCTCCGAGGACAAGGCAGCAGCACAGCTGATGGGGATCAACGTGAATACCACCATTTCCATGACCTTTGCCATCGGCTCCTGCCTGGCGGCCATCGCGGGCGTGCTGCTGTGCTCCTCCTACCCCACCCTCCAGCCCACCACCGGCTCCATGCCCGGCATCAAGGCGTTTACCGCCGCCGTCTTCGGCGGCATCGGCTCCATCCCGGGGGCGCTGCTGGGCGGCATCCTGCTGGGCGTCATCGAGATTTTGGCCAAGGCATACCTGTCTACCCAGCTCTCCGACGCCATCGTTTTTGCCGTGCTCATCGTCGTACTGCTGGTGAAGCCTGCCGGCCTGCTTGGCAAGCTGGTCCGCGAGAAAGTTTGAGGTGGCGGATATGAAACGACTGAGCAAGACTTCAAGGGCCAACGGTTTGACCTACGTCATGGTGGTCGTTGCCTTTGTGATCCTCCAGGCGCTGAGCGCAGGGGGCGGGCTGAGCTCCACCCTTCAGGGGCAGCTGGTGCCTATCTGCGCTTATGTGGTCATGGCCCTGTCCCTGAACCTGACGGTTGGCATTCTGGGCGAGCTCTCTCTGGGGCACGCGGGCTTTATGAGCGTGGGCGCCTTTGCGGGCACGGTGGCTGCGGTCAGCCTCCAGGCCGCCCTTCCCTCCGCGCCGGTGCGGCTGCTGGTGTCCATGATTGTGGGCGCAGGCTGCGCCGCCGTGGCGGGCTTCCTCATCGGCATCCCGGTGCTCCGCCTCAACGGCGACTACCTGGCCATCGTCACGCTGGCGTTCGGTGAGATCATCAAGAGCATCGTCAATAATCTGTACATCGGTATGGACGGCGTGGGGCTCCACGTCAGCTTCCTCAAAAACACCATGACCCTGGGCGAGGGCGGGCGCATGATCCTCAACGGCCCTATGGGGATTCCGGGCATCCAGAAGATCTCCACCTTCACCGCAGGCTTTCTCCTGATCCTGGTGGCTCTGATCATCATTTTCAACCTGGTGAACAGCCGGGCGGGCCGGGCCATCATGGCCATCCGGGACAACCGTATTGCCGCAGAGAGCGTGGGCATCGGCGTCACCAAGTACAAGATGATGGCGTTTGTCCTCTCCGCCGCGCTGGCCGGGGCGGCGGGCACGCTGTTTGCCCAGGGGCAGACCGCCGTCATCGCCACCAAGTTCGATTTCAACACCTCCATTCTCATCCTGGTCTTCGTGGTGCTGGGCGGCCTGGGCCGGATGTGGGGCTCCATCATCGCCGCCGCGGCCCTGACCATCCTGCCGGAGGCGCTGCGCGGGTTTGCCACCTACCGGATGCTGGTGTACGCCATCGTGCTGATCCTGGTGATGCTGGCGACCAACAACCCCATGCTCAAGAGCTTTTTTGCCCGGATCATTCCCAAACGGAAGGGGGCCAGCGTTGATGGCTAAGAAATTTGACAAGCCCAAGATGGTGCCCGTGCCCAGCCACTCCATCATCCCCGAACGGGATATCGACAAATCTCCCATCCTGGAATGCAGCCATCTGGGCATCGACTTCGGCGGCCTGCGGGCGGTGGACGATTTCAACCTGACCATTGGGCGCACCGAGATCGCGGGACTCATCGGCCCCAACGGCGCGGGCAAGACCACGGTATTCAATCTGCTGACCAAGGTATACCAGCCCACCCGGGGCACCATCCTGCTGGACGGCATGGATACCTCCGGCAAGACCACCGTGCAGATCAACCGCATGGGCATCGCCCGCACGTTTCAGAACATCCGCCTGTTCAGCAATCTGAGCGTGGAGGACAACGTAAAGATCGGCCTGCACAATCAGGAGCCCTATTCCATGCTCTCGGGCATCCTGCGCCTGCCCAACTACTGGCGGCAGGAGAAGGCCGCCCACCAGCGGGCCCTGGAGCTTTTGTCCATCTTTGACATGCAGGATCTGGCCGACGTAAAGGCGGGAGCCCTGCCCTACGGCGCCCAGCGGCGGCTGGAGATCGTCCGGGCCCTGGGCACCAATCCCTCTCTGCTGCTGCTGGACGAGCCGGCGGCGGGCATGAATCCTTCGGAGACGGCCGAGCTCATGGAGAACATCGTCAAGATCCGGGATACCTTCCAGATCGCGATCCTGCTCATCGAGCACGATATGAGCCTGGTCATGGGCATCTGCGAGGGCATCTGCGTGCTCAACTTCGGCCAAGTCATCGCCAAAGGCACGGCCGAGGAGATTCAGAACAACCCGGAGGTCATCAAGGCCTATCTGGGTACCCATAAGGAGGCGTAAGACGATGCTGCTAAGCGTACAGGATATCAATGTCTATTACGGCGCCATCCACGCGGTCAAGGGCGTCTCCTTCGAGGTGGAGGAGGGGGAGATCGTCACCCTCATCGGTGCGAACGGGGCGGGGAAATCCACCACGCTCCAGACCGTGTCCGGTCTGCTGCGCTCCAAGACCGGTTCCATCACCTTCCTGGGGGAGAACATCAGCGGCGTGTCTGCCGCCAAGCTGGTCTCCCGCGGCCTGGCCCAGGTGCCCGAAGGGCGCCGGGTCTTCCTCCAGATGACCGTGGAGGAGAACCTGGAGATGGGCGGCTTCACCCAGCCCAGCAGCACCATTGCCCCCGGTCTGGAGCGGGTGTACGAGCAGTTCCCCCGGCTGAAGGAGCGCCGCCGCCAGGTGGCGGGCACCCTTTCCGGCGGTGAGCAGCAGATGCTGGCCATGGGGCGCGCGCTCATGTCCAACCCCAGGCTGCTGATGCTGGACGAACCCTCCATGGGTCTGGCCCCCATCCTGGTGGAGCAGATTTTCGATATCATCCAGGAACTGAACAAGGGCGGAGCCACCATCCTTCTGGTGGAGCAGAACGCTCAGATGGCCCTCTCAGTGGCCCATCGCGGCTATGTGCTGGAGACGGGGCGTATTACCCTCAGCGGCCCCGGAAAGCAGCTGCTGGAGGATGAGGCGGTCAAGAAGGCCTATCTGGGCGGCTGATGGCCGGGATGCCGGCAGGCCGGGCGGCCTTCCGGCGATCAAATAAACGGAAAGGACCGTCGGCAGTTTCCCCGGCGCCGGCGCCGGGGAAACTGCCGACGGTTTTTGCTTCCCACGCTTGACGGCTGTGCTATAATGTCAGGTAGAGCAATCGCAGGGCGGCCTGCGCAGGGCCGGGAGCAATCGCCGTTCTCCTGAGCCGCCCGGATCTGTAAGGAGGAACCAGAGCATACCATGCCCAATTACTATGCCCATCTGAAGTTTGGCGGCAAGGTGCTGAAAGCGCTTCCGCAAGGGCTTGCCGACGCGATCGCCGCAGAGCGGGAGGCCTTCGACCTGGGGTGCCTGGGGCCGGACCCGCTGTTCTTTTACCAGCCGCTGCGCCCCAACGCCGTCCGGCGGGAAGGGGTACGGATGCACCGCCGCTCCGCGCTGCCCGCCGCAGAGCGGCTGCGCCAGGCGGTCGAGGAGGGCCAGCCGCAGGCCGTAGGCTACACGGCGGGCTTTCTCTGCCATCTGGCGCTGGACAGCGCCTGCCACGGCTATGTGGACGAACGGGCCGCCGAAGGCCCCATCTCCCACATGGCCATGGAGGGGGAGTATGACCGGATGCTGATGGAGGACGATGGATTGGATCCATGCGGCAGGGCCCATTTGCCGGCGGCGCCGGAGGATGGCGCGGTCTGGCAGGCCGCCGCCCGGGCCTTCGTGCATGCCTCGCCGGGGCAGGTACGGCAGGCCTATCGCGCCATGACCTTTTTGATCGGTTTTCTGGCCCGCTCCTGCGGAACCAAGCGGGGAAGAGTGATCGGTGCGGTGAGTCATATGCTGCCCATTCGCTCCGCCAAGGGCATCGCCTTGAAAGAGAAGCCGCACCCCTCTGCGGCGGAGAGCAACGCGGATTTGGACCGCCTGCTGGAGCGGGCGGTGGAGGAGACGGCGGAGCAGCTTGGGGCATTCTTCCGGGCCGTCGCGGCGGAAGAACCGGTCCCGGCCTGGTTTGACCGGGATTTCAAGGGCAACCCGCCCCATATCCCGAGCACCCTGCGCTGGCAGGAGGCCCACAGCGCGTAAGTACATTGCAAAGGGCCCCGGCGCGGGGTTACCGCGCCGGGGCCCTTTGCAGCTACAGGGCCTCCAGCAGAAAGGTGACCGGACGGATGCCGTCGGTGCAGCAGACCACGCTGACCCCGTCCCGCTTTTGCCAGGGGGTGTAGGAGGAGCCGGTGGACAGCGCGGATACCGTGCGGTAGAGGTCGATCCAGGCCCAGGGACAGAAGCCTTCCGGCATCTCCGCCCCGCCGGTGTAGAGGAAGCGGTCCCCCTCCTGGAAGAAAACGCATGCGCACTCCTCCGGCGCGTCAGTCAGAAATTCGCTTGCGAAGTCCTCGTAGAGCTGTTTGCGTAATACGGTGATTTGGACCTGTTTCATCCTGTGAGCTCCTTTCGCGGCGGGGCGCCGGGTGGGCTGCCGCGGCCGTCCGGCGCCTCTGTTTGAAATTCCGTCATCGTGTTCCAATAGCGCTTGGGCATGTGGGTCATGCGGCATTTGGGATTATAACGCTCGGCAATGGCAATGGCGTCGTAAAACCGGCGCCACAGCTGCCGGTAGTCCAGCTCCCGCCGGTCGGGGACGCCGGCCTGAAACCCTTCCACCGGTACGATGTCCCACCGGCCGGGCCGGGAAAACAGGGCCTCGTGGTGGGTGCGGTCGTGGATGACGAAGGCTTCCCCGGAGCAGCGGGCGCAGAAGTGAGGCCGCAGCAGGGGCAGGACCCGGTTCTTGGGCTCGATCTCAGCCACAAGCACCCCGCCCTGGTCCGAAAAACGGACGAAGCCGCGGAGCAGCTGAGCCTCCCCGCACAGATGCTGGTCGGCCTTGCGCAGTACGGCAAGCCGGGGGTCGGTCAGCTCGCGCATGACCCCGCCGCCCCGTTCGTACCCCAGAGCGATGAACCGCCACAGATGCAGCTCCCGCTCCTCCAGGCAGGTGAGAAAGCTGCGATAGACCAGGCGCTGGGCGTCGGCGGAGATCCTGCGCGCCAGGGAGCGCCAGACCCGCTGGGCGTGGGCGCGGTCGGTCTCCACCGCCCGCTCCGGCCACAGGGAGAGCCGGGGGTCGGCGGGAGTGGAAAAGCAGACCGGGGCCTCTTTGTGCACGTAGCTTTCGAACACGCAGGACAAAAAACCGGCAAAGCTGCCGTCATATTGATAAGAAACCTGGGGCCAGACCTCCAATTGTGCGTCCTCCTTTTCGGGCGTGGGGCAACAAAACGCCCTTGTCAACGGGCGGCGTCAAAGAGCGAGAGCTGCTGCGGAGCCTGTTGGGCCAGCAGGCTCCGCTCCTGCTCCGCCAGATGGCGGAGCACCCCGTCGGAATTCACCCGCAGGCCCTCCAGCATCCGCCCGGAGCAGGTGAGAAAGTATTGGGCGCGCTTGAGCACCACCCCCAGGGTCTTGAGCCCGGCAAAGGTGAGCCCTCCGCAGCGGCGGGCGGTGAGGATGCGCTGGGCGCTGCGTACGCCGATGCCGGGCACCCGCAGGAGGGTCTCATAATCGGCCCGGTTGACCTCCACGGGAAAGCGCTCCATATGCCGCAGCGCCCAGGAGCACTTGGGGTCCAGGCGGGGATCAAAGTTCGGATGGGTCTCGTCCAGCAGCTCGGCGGCGCGGAAGTGGTAGTAGCGCAGCAGCCAGTCGGCCTGATAGAGCCGGTGTTCCCGCAGCAGGGGCGGCTTGAACTCCTGGCGGGCGGGGAGCAGGGCGCTGTCGGACACGGGCACATAAGCCGAGTAAAAGACCCGCTTGAGCTGATACTTCCGGTATAACCCCTCGGTCAGGCGGAGGATGTGCAGGTCGCTCTCGGGGGTGGCGCCTACGATCATCTGGGTGGACTGGCCCGCCGGGGCGAAGCGGGGCGCGTGGCGGTACTTGGCCAGCTCCTGCCGGGAGAGGCGGATGCCGTCCCGAATCTGTCCCATGGGGGCCAGAATGGCGGAGCGGGCCTTGTCCGGGGCCAGCCGGTTCAGGCTCTGTTCGCTGGGCAGCTCGATGTTTACCGAAAGGCGGTCGGCCAGCAGGCCCAGACGATAGGTCAGCAGCGGGTCGGCCCCCGGAATGGCCTTGGCGTGGATATATCCGGCAAAGCCATATTCCTCCCGCAGAATGCGCAGGGCTTCCATCATCCGCTCGGTGGTGCAGTCGGGGTTGCCGCTTACCGCGGAGGAGAGGAAAAGCCCTTCGATGTAGTTGCGGCGATAAAATTGGATGGTGAGCTCGGCCAGCTCCCGGGGGGTAAACGCCGCCCGGGGCACGTCGTTGGAGCGGCGGTTCACGCAGTATTGGCAGTCGTAGGCACATACATTGGTCATCAGGACTTTGAGGAGGGTGACGCACCGGCCGTCGGCGGAAAAGGAGTGGCAGCAGCCCGCCAGCGTGGTAGAACCCAACTGTCCCGGCCGCCCGGCCCGGTCCAGCCCGCTGGAGGTGCAGGCGGCGTCGTACTTGGCCGCATCGGCCAGAATGGTCAGCTTATCCAGCAGTTCCACCGGGGATCCTCCCTTCAAATTCGAACTGGTGTACGATTATTATATATCGAACATACGTGCTGGTCAAGGGACAGTTTTTGGGAAAAACCATGCAACGAACAGGAAAAAGTGGGGGCGTCCGGCAATGAGCTGGACGCCCCCACAGCTTGTCGAAAAGTCCTGGCAGCGTTCGCGCCCGTGCCCAAGCCTGCCGGGCAGGCGCGGAAATGCCCTTGGGGTACAGGCGCGGATCCGGTTCGATCCGCTTTCCCGGGCGGCACAAGATGAATTGCCCTGCAGGGGCAGGAGAGGGTCCCCCGGGGGAGGTGCGCCGGAGAAAACGCTTCCCGGCCCGTAAGCGTGGGAGCTGCCCGCCATAGGCGGACGGCGAGTGCGCGCAGCAGGCCGCAGCTCCTTCAGACAAGCGGCAAAAGGATGCAGGACGGACCGGGTTCGACTTCCTGCGAAAAGTCACCCGGTCCGTCCTGCGAAGGGGCCTTTTCAAGGACGTGCGCATTGAAAAGGCCGGATTCTGATTTTAGCCCGTCATCTTCGGATGACGAACTCTGCGCGGCGTTGTTTGCCCGGAAAAGCGGCTCTGCCGCCTTTCCGGGCGCCCCTGAGGGCTGCTGTCACATGGTCAGCACACGGTGGAGGATGGTGGCCATCTCGGCGCGGGTCAGGTAGCTGGTGGGATTCAGCATACCGTTGCTGCCCTTGATGATGCCTGCCTGGACCAGCGCGGACACGGCGCCCTGGGCGTAACTGGCCACGGAAGCGCGGTCGGAGAAGCCGCTCAGCGCCAGGGCGGTACCGTTGTTCATGATGCCGCCGGTGGCCTGGACGGTACGCTGGATGAGCAGCATGGCGTCCTGGCGGGTCAGGGGGGCGGTGGGCCGGAAGTTGCCGTCCCCGGTACCGGTGGCGATGCCCATCGACTTGGCTGCGGCGATGGCCTGGGCGTAATAACTGTTGGCGGGCACGTCCGGGAAGCTGGAGGTGCCGGCACTCTTCAGGCCGAAGGCGCGGTAGAGCATGAGCACAAAGTCGCCCCGGGTGATGTAGTTGGCGGGCGAATACTGCGTGGCGCTGGTACCGGTGACCACGCCGCCGGTGTACAGGAAGTCGACGGACGCGGCGGCCCAGCTGTAGTTCGTGCCCACATCGGTGAAGACGGCGGAAGAAGAGGCGGGAGAGATCACGATCTGAACGGCGCCGGAGTAAGTGGCGTTGTTCAGGTCGGTGCCGGTATAATTCAGGGTCACGGTGCCGGTGAAGCCGGCCTTGGGCACGAAGACCAGATCGCCGATGGAGGGGGAGCCGGAAGCGTTGTAGGCGGTGGTGGCGCTGGCCGGGCTGCCCGGAGTGGCGGGCGTCTTATAGCCGTTGTACAGGGTGCCGTAGGAGCTGTCCGGCAGAACGAACTTCACGAAGGAGAGCGCTGCGCTGCCCCGGGCGTTGCAGGCGGAGATGAAGTCCGTCAGGCGCAGGGACACCGGGGAGCTGTTGGAGGTATACCGGATGACAGCGGCCTCCTTGGGCGCGGAGTAGGTGATGATCACGTTGCCGGCGGTCTTTGTGCCGCTGGTGGAGACCGCCTCAAAGGGAATGGTCACGCTGCCGCTGTAGCCGTTGGCGGGGACGAAGGTAATGTAGTCCAGATAAGGCTTGGAGGTGCGGTAATACTTGGCGCTGCCGGAGACCTTGGTGTTGGAGTTGCTGCCGGCGGAATAGTCGTAGTAAAGCACGCCGCGGCTGGAGGAGGGCAGGTCGAAGGTGACGTAGCTCAGGTTGGAGCCGGTCTCATCCTTACAGAAGTCGTTGAAGTCGGTCACCACAAAGCGGACGTTCTCGCCCACGGAGGCGGTGTAGGATACGTCGCCCGCGTTTTTGCCCACGTAGATCTTCAGGGTCCCGGTAAACTTGGTGCTGTTGGAGCTGTAGCCGGTAAAGGAAATGGAGACGGTGCCGGTGTAGTTGCTGGCGGGGACGAAGGTGACATAGTCCGCGTAAGGCTTGGAGGTGCGGTAATACTTGGTGTTGGAGGTGACCTTGGTGTTGGAGCTGCTGCCCGCGGAATAGTCGTAATAGAGCACGCCGCGGCTGGAGGAGGGCAGGTCGAAGGTCACATAATTAAAGGTGTAGCCCGTTACCGCCTTGCAGTAGTCGATGAAATCGTCCTCGTCCAAGCGGACGGCGGTGTTGGCGGCAGTGGAATAGGTGATGGCCTTGGCCTCGGCGCCCACCTTGACGACCAGCGTGCCGGAGAAAGACTTGTTATTGGTGCTCACGCCGGCGAAGGGGATCTCCAGGGTGCCGGTGTATCCGCTGGCGGGGACAAAGGTCACGTCGGACAGATAGGGCGTGGAGCTGCGGTAGAACTCGTCGTTGGAGTCCACCACGTATCCATACCGGCTGCTGGAAGTGTAATTATAGTACAGGCGCCCGTATTTGGTGGCGGGAGGCGTGAACCAGATGGATTCGAAGTTGTAGCCGGTCACATCCTTGCAGTAATCGTTGAAGGAGGCGTTGTCCAGCTGTACGGCTTCATCCACCGCGGTGGTGTAGGTCACGTCGCCGCTGCCGGAGCCGGCGCCCACGGAGACCACCACGGTCCCGTTGAAGGCGGTGCCCTGGGAGTTATAGCCGGTGTACTCGATGGTGACGGAACCGGTATAACTGCTCTTGGGGACGAAGGAGACGTAAGAAAGATAGGGAGAGGTGGCGGTGCGGTAATACTTCTTGCTGGCGCTTACCGTGCCGCCGTTGTTGCTGCTGTTGGTATAATTATAGTACAGGGTACCCCGGGTGCTGGAGGGCAGGGAGAAATAGACGTAATTCAGGCTGTAGCCGGTCAGACTGTAGCACACGTCGTTAAAGTCGCTGGCGTCGAATTCCACGGGGGTGTTCTCGTCGGTGGAGTATTTGACCGCCGTGGCCGTGCCGGCGCCGGAGACGGTGACGGTACAGGCCGCAGTATAGGTGCGGCCGTTAATGGTCACCTGGGCGGTGATGGTGGCGGAACCGGTGGCTCTGGGATAGAGGGTGCAGGAAGAGCCGGTATAGGTGCCGGTGTTGGTGGTGCTGCCCACCCGGATGACGTTGGAGTTGCCGGAGCTCCAGCGTACGCTGCTGGCGCTGGAGGAGGGGACCGTGGTGGCGCGCAGAGAAGTAGTGCTGCCCATTGCCACGCTTACAGAGCTCTTGCTCAGGGTCAGCGGACTGATCACGGTGATGGTGGCATAGCCGGACTTGGAGCCGTCTGCGGTGGAGGTGGCGGTAATGCGCACGGTGGAGCCGACCGCGGCGTTGGCGTTGACCGTGACCTTGCCGGAGGAATCGACGGTGGCGACCGAAGCGTTGCCGCTGCTCCAGGTCACGGCCTGACTGACCGCAGCGGGGGCCACAGAGGCGGAAAGCGCAGTCGTACCGCCGGGGACGAGCGAGTAGGTGGCCGGAGTGACCGTCACGCCGGTAGCCGTACCGGTGACGGTGATGGTGCAGCTGGCCGTTTTGGTCGCATCGCCTGCTGCCGTGGCGGTGACCTTGATGGTGGAGCCTGCCGCGGCAGAGGAGTCCACCTTCACCAGCCCGGTGGAGGCGTTGACCGTGGCGGGACCGGAGGTCACGGCCCAGGTCACGGTTTGGTTTGCGCTGGAAGGAGAGACCGTGGCGGTAAGCTGCTGTGTGCCGCCCGGGGCGACGGAAGCGGAGGCCGGGGAGATCGAGACGCTGGAAACAGCGGCGGCAGAGACCGTGATGGTACAGGAATCCGTATAGCCGCCGTCTTCTGTGGTAGCGGTGATGATCGCCGTATCGCCGGCGGCCGCGCCGGAAGAGACGGTAACAGCCCCGGTACTGGAATTGACAGTGATGGTACTGGAATTACTGCTCCAGGTCACCCCTTGAATCGTAGCGTCCGAGGGTGCAAGAATCGCCGCAAGCGTAGCGGTTCCGCCGGCGGACAGGCTCATGGAGCCGGGGGCGACGGTAACGCCGTTAACGGGTGTGCAGGTATAGGTGTAGCAGGATTCAGTATGCGTGTGGTAGCAGTCAGCGGTATGTGAGTGACCTTCCGTACCGTCTGTCTCCTCTTTACCACAAGTGAGTTCATTGTCTTGGTAGCATTCCGCTGTGTGATGGTGCGCTTCGACAGGAGCTTGTTCTTCTTTTCCACAGACCAGAATCTGGCCTTCGCCCAGGAAGCTGCTATATTCACAGCTCAGCTCTTTCGGGCATTGGCTCGTGTGCTGATGGGGACTGCTCGCCAGCGCGGCGGGCATCAGGCCCGCGACCAGGGACAGAGACAGGACCAGAGACAGGACGCGGGGCCAAAGCTTATTTGTCTGGGATTTCATGGTGGTACTCCTTCCATATCCTTTTGTTGCTATTGTATCGCAACCGGGCCAAAAGGTCTATAGATTTAAGACGATCGTAAGAAATAAAAAGTTTCCGTTTGGAAGCAATTACGCAAAATAAAATCCGGCGCGGGCCTGCCCGGAAAACGGCAGGCCCGCGCATCCGCTGGTCAGATGACTGAGACTCGCACAAGCGGGCGCACGCTTCCTGCACAAGGGGAAGCCCTCGGCAGGGGTTCGCCGCCGCAACGGCGCAATCAACGCTGAGACCGCATTCTCCGGCGGCATGCGCGTCGGAGAATGCGCTGCTGCGCCTGAACGCGCACGGGCTGTCCGCCGCTGGCGGACAGCCCGTGCGCGCAGCAGGCCCCAGCCTTCTCAGAAAAGCGGCTCAGCCGCTTTTCTGACCGCTGCGCTGCTTAATCGTGGTATTGGAACGCGATCTCCCTGGCGTGGGTGCAGGCGTTCAGATCGCCCATGCTCTGTTCGAACCAGCGCTTGTGGGAAGCGAGAGCCTCCACCTCCAGCCGGTCGATCTCGTCCCGCATGGACAGATTGTGCTCGGATTTGTATTTGCGCATGGCGTCCAGCGCGGCCTTGAACTCCTCGCCGAAGCGGAGGATATCCTCGTCGGCCCGGTCGCCCTTCTCCCACTGGAGCAGGTGGATGGACGGCGCGCCCACAAACTCCTTCAGGCCCTTCTGGTAGATATATTCGGTGATGTGGGGCACATAGATGGCATAAAGCTTGAGGATGTTCAGCAGGGCGTAGAACACCGCGTACTGCCCGCTGCGGCGTTCGGCCTCGCCATGGATCTCGGGCTCGTACAGGCGGGACTTGACGATCTCGATATAGTCGTCGCACAAATCGTTCCAGAACAGCTCGTCGATCAGGTGGCGGGCCAGGCCGATCTCGTAGGAGTCCAGCAGCTCGGCGGCCTTCCGGGCGGTCTCCTGCACCCGCTCCACCATCCAGCGGTCGATGGGCAGCAGCTCCGGCCGGACGCCGGGATCAAAGTCGTGCAGGTGGGACAGGCAGAACTTGGAGGCGTTCCACAGCTTGGTCATAAAGCGCTTGGAGGAGTCCACCATGTCGTTCTGATCGAAGAAGGTGTCGGTGCCCAGCCGGGCGCTGGCCGCCCAATAGCGGATCATGTCGGCCGGATGGGTCTCCAGCAGGGACTTGGGCGTGAGCTTGGCGTTGCCCTTGGACTTGCTGATCTTTTCACCCGGCTTGGCCAGAACGAAGCCGCAGATCATCACGTCCTTCCAGGGGATGGTGTGGCGGTGGTAATAGCTTTTGACGATGGTATAGAAGGCCCAGGTGCGGATGATCTCATGGGCCTGGGTACGCATGGTCATGGGCACGAAGGGCTCCTCGTAGCCTGCGCCCCGGGCGGTGTTCTCGTTGATGGCGGGGGTCAGGGAGGAGGTGGCCCAGGTGTCCAGCACGGCGGACTCGGGCACAAACTCGCTGCAGCCGCATTCACAGGCGCCGTGATAGGGGGTCTCCAGAGGGTTGACGGGCAGCTGAGACTCGTCGGCAAAGTGGGGCTTGCCGCACTTTGCGCAGTACCACACCGGGAAGGGAACGCCGAAATACCGCTGGCGGGAGATGCACCAGTCCCACTTCAGGTTCTCCACCCACATGCGGTAGCGGTTTTTCATGGAGGCGGGATACCAGTTGATCGCGTCGCCGGCCTTCAGAAGCTCTTCCTTAATATTGAGCACGTCGATATACCACTGCTGGGAGGGAATGATCTCCACCTCGGTGCCGCAGCGCTCGTGGATGGACACCGTGTGGGTCAGCTTCTCCGACTTGAGCAGCAGGCCCTTCTCGTCCAGCAGGCGGATGATCTCCTTCCGGGCGGCCCGGACGGAGAGGCCCGCGATATAGGGCACGTCCGCGGCGATGCGGCCGTCGGGCAGGATGACCTGACGGTAGGGCAGCTGATAGTCGTTGTACCAGTCCAGGTCGGTGGAGTCGCCGAAGGTGGCGCACATGACCACGCCGGTGCCCTTTTCGATGCTCACCCGCTCATCGGAGAGGATGGGCACCTCGTACTCATACAGGGGCACCGTGATCTGCTTGCCGATATAGGCCTTGTAGCGCTCGTCCTCGGGGTTGACGAAGACGCACACCACACCGTAGAGCAGCTCGGGCCGGGTGGTGGCCACCTCCAGGGTCTTGCCCTCTACCACGAAGGGGATATAGTTGAATGTGGAGTCGATGTCCTTGGCGTCCAGCTCCGCCTGAGCGATGGAGGTCTGGCACTCGGAGCACCAGAGGACCGGGGACTTCCTGAGGTAGGCGTGGCCCGCCTTGGCCAGCTCGATAAAAGAGCGCTGGGAGATCTTCTGCGCCTGGGCCCCCACGGTGGAGTACTGCAGGTCCCAGTCGCAGGAAAAGCCCATGGCCTTCCACAGGGCCTTGAACTCCGCCTCGTATTTTCCAGTGATCTCGATGCACTGGCGGCCGAACTCGCTGCGGGGCACGTTCATGGCCTTTACGCCGGTCTCCTTTTCCACCAGCCGTTCCGAGGGCAGGCCGTTGTCGTCAAAGCCGAAGGGGTAAAACACGTTGTAGCCGTTCATCCGGCGGTAGCGGGCGATCATCTCCGCCTGCGTATAGCTGAAGATGTGGCCGATGTGCAGGCTGCCGTTGACGGTGGGAGGGGGCGTGTCGATGGAGTAAATGGGCCGGGACTGGTCCGGCACGTACTTGTAGACCTGCTGCTGCTCCCACAGCTGCTGCATCTGGGGCTCGATCTCCAGCCCGTTATATCGTTTTTCAAATTCTTCCATAGTGACCTCCCAATCAAAATAAACGCCCTAAACTGCTGCCAGTTTAGGGCGAAATCAACTCCGCGGTACCACCTAAATTCGCGTGCCGGGACGGCGCGCGCGCTCTTGGGGGCGATAACGGGCCCCTCCCGATGGAGTCTACTGCAGTTCCTTCCATGGCTCCCGGGCGACTTGGGCGGCCCGCCTGCGAAAGCTCACACCCAACGCTTTCTCTCTGGGGCAGGAAAGACCGCTTACTACTCCCGATCCGTGCCGTTTTCCTATGATTTTCCGAATCGAACGGAGAAATGCTATCACATTTCAAATTGCTTGTCAAGAGCAGAACGCTCCCCCGCCGCGGCAGGCGGCGGGGGAGCGCAGACGGTCGAGCACGCAAAGCCCATGCAGGAAGGAGGGGGACGCTTCCATGGGAAAAGCCTCCGGCGGGGGCCGGCCCCAGACGGCCAAGAACATACGCCTGGGACGTTTGACTGCTTCAGGAAGCGGGGATTCAGCTCAGATAGGCCAGGGGATTGACCGAGGTGCCGTTGATCTTGACCTCAAAGTGGCAGTGGTTGCCGGTGGAGCGCCCGGTGGAGCCCACCCGGGCGATGGTCTGGCCCTGGTAGACGTGGTCGCCCGCCGAGACCAGTACGCTGGAGCAGTGGCCGTAATAGGTCACCTTGCCGTTGCCGTGGTTGATGATGACCAGGTTGCCGTAGCTCCAGTTGCTGCCGGTGGCCCGGCCCGCGAAGGTCACGGTGCCGCCGTCGGCGGCGGCGATGCCGGTACCGTAGGAAGCGGCGATGTCGATGCCGCCATGATAGCTGTAGGAGCCGAAAATGGACCGGTAGCCAAAATAGGAGGTGATGCGCCCGTAGACCGGCCAGATAAAGTAGCCGTTGGGGTACCAGGAGGGCCGCACCTTGGTGCCAACCGCGATGACCTTGGTGGTGGCCTCCTGCAGCACCTGGGTGCTGATGATATCCCGCTCCTGCTCGCGGCCGTTGACATAGGTGATGTTGGCGCTGACCAGCGCTTGGCCGGGAACGCCGGGGTCGATCACACGGGATTCACCCTGGTACATGGAGTCGTCCTCCACCTGCTCCACGGGGCACTCCACGGCCTCGGTATAGGTGACGGAATCCACCGTCTGCACCGACAGGTAGGGGATCTCCTCCCGGACGTTGAGCAGCTGGCCGATATAGATCCGGTTGATGTCGATCTCGGGATTGAGCTGCTGCATCTCGCTGACGGTCATGCCGTTGTCCAGCGCGATCTGCATAAAAGTGTCTCCGCTCTGAACCTCATAGGTGGTCTGGCCGTTGGTGTTTTGGGTCAGCCGGGCCAGCATCGCGTCCAGATCCTGATTCACGTCGGAGGGGGTGTATTCATGAGAGACGACCACATTGGAGGTGAAATCGGCGGAGACGGTGTTTTCGGTCCGGTAGGGCGCCTTGATGGCGTCCAGCAGGGCGTCCAGGCTCTCCCGGTCGGCGGCTGCGCCGATAAACGTGCCGTCCACCTTGAGCACATAGCTCTTCATCACCGCGCCGATCTGGTCGAAGAGATAGGTCTCAAATTCGCCGGTGTCGGAAAGCTTCCCGCGCTCGGACAGGGCAAAGGTATAGCTCACCGTGCTGGGGATCTCATAATCATAGCCCAGAATGGTGGCGGCCCGGGCCTCCACCCGGTCCATCACATCCTCAAAGACCTGGGGATCGGACACGGTGCCCAGGGGCACCCCGTCCACCGACACTACGTAGCTGGGCGTGTAAACGGTGGCCACCACAGTGGCCACGCCCACCACGGCGGCCACAGCCAGAAAATTCAGCGGTGTGAAGAGCCGTTTTCCCCCTGCCGTGGCCTCGTCCAGCTTGTGCTGGAACCGCCGGGCGCCCAGCCGCACACGGGCCATGCCGTCCATCCAGGCGGCACGGTAACGCTCCAGCCGTTTTGCCAGGGGCAGGCCTGCCTGCTGTGCGTCCTCGTCCCGGGGCGCATGCAGAATATCGTCCATATGGGAATCCCTCCCGTTCGAGTGGTTTACATCAAGATCGATCCGGCACGAAAGCGCCGAATCGTAACAAGTTGAATAAAAAGATTACAAAAAGGTTACAGAGTTTATGATACACGTTTTTCCCGGCACAGTCAAGCCCTTTCTGCCCTGGGGGAGGCGCGGCGGCCCGCGCCGGGCGGCAACACGACATCTTGTGGAGCCGGGGCGCGGAAGGGAAGCCGTACCCCCACACCCGCCCCGCGAGCCGGAAACGGCCGGAGGGGCGGTATAAAAATTTCGTCCTTTTGCTGAGGGCGCGCTCCGGGGACAATGCGCGGCGGCATTAGAGCAGCCCCTCCCAAACGGCCCCGGTCAGGGGCGAGAGAACGATCATGACCAGGCTGAAGGTCATGGAGGAGACCGAGATGAGGGTGGCCCGCCGCTGGGAGGGGATCATGGCATTGAGCCGGGCGTCGGTAAGCATCTGGAACGCATCGTCGCAGGCGCTGGCCAGAAAACCTCCGGCGGCCAGCAGGGGCAGGCGGCCGGTGAGCGACAGAGCGGCTCCGGCGGCGACCCCGGCCAGACAGAGGAGCCCCGTCAGCCGGTAGGGCAGCCGTTCCAGCAGCAGGGCGGCGCGGGAGCCGGCCACGCCGCCCAAAGCCACTAGGAGCAGCAGAGGACCCAGCAGCGCGTTCCCCGCCCCGGCGGAAGTCAGGCCGTCCTGGAGAAAGAAGCCCAGCAGGGTGGCCAGAGCGCCCACCAGAGCATTGAAGAGCATGACCGCGGCGGCAGCGGGGTTGGCGCGCAAAAAATCCGCCGCGTCCCGTGCGCAGTCCCGAAAGCCCCGGGGCAGTTCGCTTAGGCGAGGCCGCCGCTCCGGAGCGCCCACGGCGGGCTCCGTCAGGCCCAGCGCCGTCAGCACGGCCAGCACGTCCACCAGGATGTCCAAGCCGTAGGCCAGCCGGTAGCCCAGCGCGGCGGTCAGCCCAGCCCCCAACAGGGCTGCGGCCCCGGCGCCCCGCCAGAAAATGTTCTGCCAGGCGCTTACCCGGAGGTAGCGCTCCGCCTGGCCGCATTGGAGAAGCGAGTCGTAGGTGATGGCCTCACGTGTGCCGGAGGCCAGGTTGTAGCCTAGGGCGCACAGGCCCATGGCCAGACACACGCCCAGTCCGGTCCGGGCCGTGATCATGGCCAGGGCGGACAGCGCGCCCATCGCCCGGCTGGCCGCCAGGGTCCATTTCCGGCCCAGCAGGTCGGCCAGCATACCCGAGGGCAGCTCACAGCAGAGGCTGACCAAATGGAACACGCCCTCCGCCAGGCCGATCTGAGTCAAGGTAAAGCCGCGCAGGGTGAGCAGCAGCACCCAGGCCGTCCCGGCCAGGTGGAGGTTGCTCAGCCCGTCCAGCAGCAAAAGCCGCCGGATCTGTTTGTTCAGGTTCATAATCGCATCGTTCCTTTCTGATCGCTCCATCCCTGCAGGCGCCGGCCCGAGCCGCACAACGCGTTTGGCCGCGCGGGGCGCGTCTGGCTTTACATCAGGGAAGGAACGTTGAAATAAGCATCAAAAAGGAAAAGACGCCTTTTTTGCGCAGAAAAAGGCCGCGGCAGAACTGCCGCGGCTATAAAACATCCGATGGTTTTACCGCCGTGGGTCCCGCAAAAAGGGCGCACTTCCCCCAGGACGGCCTAAAAAATTTCCAAAAGTTTCCATAACTATGCCGAACGCCCAGCCCATGGTACGCCCTCCTCTCGAAAAAAGATAACGATAGGATACCATAAATTTATCGTAATTGCAAGCGCGCCGCAGGACGCGGCGGGATTGGGCAACTTCATTATACAATTAACCATCCGGAAATAATGTTACATACTCGGAAAATGAATTGCCCCTACACAAGGTTTTGGAGCAAAGCACAGATCGCTTGTACGGCGCACGGGCCGCGCCATTTTGCCGGGTTCTATAGAACGCCGCCGCCCCTTTTTGGGGCGGCCCGTGTCGATCTTTGGGTGGACGTCAAGAGGAATCTATGCTAAAATAGCCGTACTAGAGCAGTTCCAGTATCGTTTCAAGCGACTTCCAGAGAAAGCGTCTGCATCTGTGTCAGGGGAAGGAACGTGGTGTTACTATCAATACCGAATATTACCGCGTGATCCTGAAGGCCGCCGAAATGGGAAACATCACCCGGGTCGCTGCGGAGTTGGGCTATACACAGTCCGGGATTAGCCATATTATCAGCCGGGTCGAGCAGGAATTCCACCAGATCATCTTCGCACGCAGCAACGAGGGGATTATAGTCCTGCCCGCGGCGGTACCATTTTTAGCGCTTATGCGGCAAACCGTAGAGGCGGAAGACCTCCTCTATAAGGCTGCGCGGTATGATTCCAGCGATACGATCCGCCTGTCGGTGCTCCCCACCGTGGCAACTGCTTGGGCATCCCAGTTGCTGGTAGATTTTTCTAAAAATTTTCCCAAATTCCACTTTGAAATTTGGGAAAAGAAGGACTATATCGATATTGTGAACGATTTAAAGGCCGATACGTCTGATATCGGCTTTATTAACGATATTTCCAGCCAGAATCTGCTCTTTTATCCCTGCTACGAGGACCGGTATTACGTCGTCTTTCCTCGGGAGCACGCCCTTGCCTCTCTCGATGAAATCGGGATCGAGCAGATTGCCCAAGGTCCCATCATCCTCCCCGAGGAGGCAGTCCAGCACAAGTACCTCAAGAATCACCTCCTTAAGCCGGACGCCCCTGCTGATCCGGTTTTTTCCTCCCGTAAGCCGATCGACGATTGGATGACGTTGAGTATGGTGGAACAGGGCTACGGTATTAGCGTAGTGCCCGGACTGTACCTCTACCGCCACAGGTATTCCCTGCATGCCCGTCCGCTGAAAGAAGGATATTCCAGAGTGATGGGTCTGTGTACCCGTAAAGAGAAAAAAAACTCCCTGGAGATCCGCACGTTCATCACCTTCACCCGCAAGTGGGTGAAGGCGTGGGAGAAGGCGAACCCTGGCTTTTCCTGCTAGGCTGGACAATAGAAACAGCGCCGCCGCACTCCGTTCTACAGAGGCGATGGCGCTGTTTTTTCTCTCTAGGGTGAGTTACGATTCATAGCCGCACCAGTTCAAAATCGTGGCGGCAATCACTTTGCAGGCGTCCACAATCTCAGAGATGCTGACGGATTCGTTGACCTGGTGGGCCTCCGGAAGCTCACCGGATCCGACGAGCACAGAGGGAACGCCTAAATACCGGCTGAACATAGCCCCGTCCGCCGTGCAGGCGATACCGGTGATCTCTGTCTCCCGCTTCCGAACCAGCCGCATGTTTTGGTTGACGAGTTGGATCAGCTCCTCGTTTTCGTCTACGCTGATCGGGTGCCAGCAGGTGCCCAGCCACTCCAGTTCCGGCCTGTGTTCACTCAGCCACGGATCCTCGCTGCAGATTTGCTCGATAAATGCCTCGAATTCCGCTTTGGCCGTCTCCACCGTCTCATTAGGGGACATCCCGTAGCGGATTTCCATAACGGCCAGATCTGGTACGCTGGAGGGCCAGACGCCGGCGTTCAGCTTACCCACGTTGATCTTAAAGGGTGTGGGGTACTGAGAGAGCTTCGGGTGCGCCAGCCTGGCACTGCGTTCCTGCTCAAACGCATCCAGTTTAGAGAAAATATGCATACGGCTTTTTTAAAGTTAACATACATCCGCTTGATTTGCCAAGAAGTATGTTTGCCACAATGCGCATCCTGCGGCGGGGTATCTGCACTGAGTGTAATCGAGTTCTGACAGGCCTGTTTCTGTTATTTCGGTTAACAATAGGGCTGCACGATCATTCGGCGTCCTGATAGCCGCACCAATCCATAATGGTAGCGGCAATCACCTTGGTTGCGTCCATCATTTTGTTGATTTCGACATATTCGTTTGCCTGATGCGCCACGGTGACCTCTCCGGGGCCAAAGAGTATAGACGGGATCTCGAGAAATCTCGAATACAGTGCCGCATCTGCTGCCACGGCAATACCGCAAATGGTAGCATCATTGCCGACGACGGCTTCATGGTTTGCGGCAACCATCTGCACGAAGGCATCATCGGTGTCCATGCTGTACGGATGCCAGCAGCAACCCAGCCATTCCACCACGGGATGATGATCCTTTAGCCAAGGATCTGCATCGGCAATTCGATTGATATAGTCTTCAAACTCAGCCTTTGCCTGCTCCACGGTTTCCATCGGAGACATGCCGTAACGAATCTCCATGACAGCCTGATCAGGAACAGCGGACGGCCAGTTGCCGCCATTGAGCTTTCCAACATTGATCTTAAAAGGCGTTTTAAAACCAGCCAGCAACGGGTGGGCCAGGCGCTGGGTGCGGTCTTTTTCCAGAACGTCCAGCCGTTGGTAAATATAAAATGCCTTTTCAATGGCACTGGCGCCGGTCTCCGCATTGGACAGCAGGGCACCTTTGCCGGGAACTGTGATCCGCACCCAGGTGCTGCCGACGGTGGCAACGCCGATCATGTTGCGCATACACTCGGGGAACAGTGCCGCGTCAGCCCGATACCCACGCAACAGCTGTGCCAGCGATCCCATGCCGCCGCACTCCTCATCTACAACCGTTTGAAACAGGACATCGCCCTTCAGCGAGAGTCCTGCTGCTTTAATGGCCTGCAGAGCGATCATGCTACAGGCGATGCCTGCCTTCATATCACCGATGCCGCGGCCATAGATGCGACCATCCTTAACCGTGCCGCTCCAAGGAGATTCATCCCAATCACTTTCCTGGCCGACAGGAACTACATCCACATGTCCGTTGATAATCAAAGATCGACCTTCACCGGTGCCTTTGAACACACCACACACATTGGGGCTGGTATCAAAACTCTCGCGTGTTGACGCAAACGCCGGATGCTTACGCATCTGCTCAATGTCAGGATACCACAAATCCACATTAGCTCCCATGTTTTCCAGACGTTGGGCGACAAATTTTTGAACTTCTTCTTCTTTTTGGTATAGGCTGGGGAACTTTACAAGATCACTGGCCAGTTGCACCATTTCATCCTGAAACTGATCAATACGGTCAAAAACCGCTTGTTTCTTGCTGTCTAACTGAGCCATAATACACACCTATTACAATAAATTTGGACAGGAAGGCCGGGCAGCCAGTCCGGCGTTCCCTCCATCTCGTGCCTAAGCTACAATGAGAGGAGCAACTGGCTGACCATTCACTCCTTGGGCTTATATGTCCGAACGAAAGACTGTCAGCTATCCTCTTGTTGTAGCGTTCGATTTAAGCAGGTTGAGCCATCGAATACCGGAGAGTTCGTGTCACGCAATAGATTGAATCGGCAGCGAGAAAAGATGGATTACGGTTGTGGATTCTTAGGATTGGAGGAATGTGAACGAACTGCGTTGGCATTGATGTTTCCAAAGGGAAAAGCATGATCTCCGTCATGTGCCTCTTTGGAGAGGTGGTGGTTTCACCCTTTGAAGTCCGGTATTGACGGGCTCGGAAAGCCGCCCATTTATTTGACGCTTACGAAGTTCGGCATACCGCCAGTGAACTGAGCGAGTTGGCAAAGCTGCTCAAAAGTCTGGACGGTGAGACCCGTGTGGTCATGGAATCCACGGGCAATTACCATACGCCGGTGGCCTGGTTGGTCCACAATGCAGGGCTTTATGTCGCTGTACCCCATTGACTTTCCTTTGCAGGTTTCATTAGCAGGTCCTTTGTAATGTTCAGGGATTTGTTTTACCACAGCCAATGCTGCGGTAAAACAAATCTGCTTTTTTGATTATGGGTTGGACGAATAGCCGCACCAATCCAGAATGGTTGACGCGATTACCTTTGTGGCATCCATCATTTTATCAATTTCAATATACTCGTTTGCCTGATGTCCAACGGAGATTTCGCCTGGGCCATAGAGAATCGCCGGAATATTCAGGAATCTGGAATAGGAACCGTTATCCGCACCGCCTGCGGCACCACATACCACAGCGTCTTCGCCGGTGACATCCCGATGATTGTCCGACACCAGACGAACCAATGGGTGGTTCGGATCGATACTGCATGGATGCCAGCAGCAACCCAACCATTCGATTTGAGGCCGATGATCCTTCAGCCAAGGATCACCCTGAGAAATCTTGTCAATATAGTCCTCGAACTCAGCCTTTGCCTCATCAACCGTCTGCAGCGGAGACATGCCGTAGCGAATCTCCATAACAGACTGATCAGGTACGGCGGACGGCCAATTTCCGGCTTTTATAGTACCCACGTTGATTTTAAACGGCGTCTTTACATGGGATAGGAGAGGATGTGCCAAACGCTGGGTGCGCTCCCGCTCAAATTCGTTTAAGCGGTTGAAGATATACGCCGATTTTTCAATGGCACTGGCGCCGGCCTCCGCATTGGACAGCAGCGCTCCGCGTCCCGGAACGGTCAATCGAACCCACGCGCTGCCGATCGTCGCAATGACCACATTGTTTTTCATGCATTCTGGAATCAGCACGCCGTCTGCCCGGTATCCTCTGACGATCTGCGCCAGTGTTCCCATGCCGCCGCATTCCTCGTCCATAACGGTTTGAAACAGGATGTCGCCTTTCAGGGTCAGCCCCGCAGCCCAAATGGCTTCCAGAGCGATGAAATTGCAGGCTAAGCCGCCTTTCATATCGGTCGACCCTCTGCCCCATACACGATCCTGTGTTATTTTGCCGCTCCAGGGAGAGTCAGACCAGTCATCCTCGTTTCCCGGCGGAACAACATCCACATGGCCGTTCAGGATCAAAGATTTGCCGTCGCCGCTGCCTTTGAAGACGCCGCATACATTTGGGCTTGTGCTAAAATCCGTCCGATCCGAGCAAAAACCCGGATGCTTACGCATTTGCTCAATATCCGGATACCAAAAATCTACTTCGGCACCCATTTTCTCAAGACGGTCAGCAATATACTGCTGGATGTCTTCTTCTTGTCCGAACGTGCTGGGAAACCGCACCATCTCACTGGTGAGTTGTGCCAACTTGTCCCGCGACTGATCGATGATACGGCAAACTGTCTGCTTTGCATTCAAATCGTGTTCCATAGTGCATTCCTTTACTTATTGCACAGTTACATTAGGAATCTCCTTGTTGGTTGCCTTGGAAACGATATAGCCTACCAGGAAGGAAGTAATCAGAATGGGGAAGCATACATTCAGCTTGCCATTGAGACCGGCAACGATCCAGGCAATACCCACAACGATGCCGACGATCATTGACCAAAGTGCGCCCTGCTTGGTAGCCTTCTTCCAGAACAGTCCGCATACCACAGAGAAGGTCATCGGAGCGGTACCGCATGTAACAACCACCATGAACACATTGGACAATGTAGACTTGCTGATTGCAAAGATGGGGATCATGGACAGCATTGCGAAAACAAAAGTGAGGATTCTGGAAACAGCCAGCACTTTCTTGGGCTCGGCGTTCTTGTTGATTTCGTTGACATAAATATTCTTCATAATGGTGCCGACAGCCAGAACCTGTGCCGACAGAGTGGTTGCGATAATCAAAGCGACCATGCCCAGGATAATGCCGGTGAGCCAGCTGGGGAGGAAAGTGTTGACGGTTTCCACAAACGCAGCGGAGCTGTCAATTTCAGGTAGCTTAACGCAGGCCACGATGCCGATGGTGGCGGTCAGGAAACCCATGGGCAGAGAGAAAATTGCGCCGGCGATGGCACCCTTAACGGCATGAGAATCATCCTTCGCGGCCAGAGTGGGCTGCAGAGCGGCCTGCATGGTCATGAAGCCGCAGATGGAAGAAATGATCCAACCAATGATGGTGTTAAGAGGCATATTGGCCATGCTAAAGTGATCTGCGGGAGCGACAGCCTTGATGTCTGCCCAACCACCGGCTTTGGACACGATCAAGAAGGTGCCGACTGCAATGAAAATATAGGCAAACAGGCAGGTAAGCTTACCTACGACCTTTGCGCCCTCAATACCGGACAGAGCGCTGTAGGAAACCGCCAGTACCAGACCAATCACAGCGGCAACAGCCAGAGATGAATTAGGAATCACCAACTGGATTACGGTGCATAGAGTGAAGAGCTGAATGGGAATGTAGAAGAAGCCCATCAACAGATATGAATAGGAGTAGAATTTGGCGACGGCGGGACTATATCTGTCAGACATAAAAGACATCAGGGAGTCGCCATTGGTTCTCCTGCGCAGGGGCTTTACGACCAGCAACATACACAGCATAGCGATAGTGCCGGTAATGCTGTACCATGCGCCGGCATAGCCGATTTTAAAGCCGTTCTGCGCAACGCCGATGATTGTGGTTCCGCCCATTTGGAATGCAGCCAGGATACAGCCTACATCTATCCATGTCAGATTACGACCGCCCAATGCCCATTCCTGAATGTTTTTTACTTTCCGTCCAGCAATAATACCGAGAATGATCACGCCAATAAAGGTAATGGCCCATACAACTTGTAACATAGTTTTTCTCCTTTTTTCTGTGTAAAATTAGTCCTTTGTAAAACTCCAAAATCCCAGTCATTTCAATGGTTTGGTTGATTGCATAATGAAGTTGGACGTCTGGCAAAAAAATCCATAGTGATTTTCCCAGCATGGTAGAATGAAGTTCCTACACCACATCTGCCAAAGGAGGGCAATCACTATGGACTGCCAAGATTACATCACAGAGCCAGCAGAACGCAAGAAGGGACAGCACCTTCAGCGTGAAGAAAGAGGTGCCATCCAGCATCTCAAGCGCCAAGGTTACTTAAACAGAGCTATTGCCGGAGAGATAGGCTGCTCTCCGGCCACCGTGGCAAACGAACTGCGACGCGGCACACCGCCTCGTAAAAGCAATAAGGGCAGAAAACCCGGCTACTCAGCAAGGTGTGGAGAGGCCGTCTACAAGGCCAACAGAAAGCTTTCTCGGAGACGCCATAGGATTTGCCGCTGCGCCCGTTTCCTTCGTTGGGTGGCAAGGCAGTTCAAAGAACACAAGTGGTCTCTGGATGCCTATATCCATTGGTACAATGAAGGTCATATTAAATCGTCACTCGGGTGGATGAGCCTACTTGAATACAGACGCAGCTTGGGACTGATTGCGTGAAGGACAACGAATTTAGGTCCCCAAAAATGTCCTCACCCCCAGGCGTCCAACTTGCCTTGCAATTTTCGAAATGATTTGTAACACAGAAAATCACCACTCCTCATAATTTAAAAATAGGTCCGGCAAACGTTCTCCTCAAATTGCGCCTCCCCTCTTCGGCTGTTTGATCCCGCAGGCCTGTCCCGTTTCCCGGATGACCTTGTTTTAAGCGTACGGCTCGGGCGGCTCAGCCGCCCGAGCCGTACGTACGCCGTAAACGCAATGAGGTGGATTGAGATACGTCCACGGCGCGCATATCATTTTCTCCTCAACAGGATTCAGGCGATATCATGCTGGGTTCGCTCCATAATGGCGTTTTGAAGAGAGGTGTCAAGTTCCACAAAGTAGGCGCTGTACCCGGAGACCCGAACCATCAGCGTGGGGTACTTTCCCGGGTTTTTTTGGGCGTCCGCCAGAACCTTTTTGTCCATGACGTTAAATTGGATGTGTTCGATCCCCAGTGCAAACGTCCCACGCAGGAGTGCCAGCACCTTCTCCTTAGCCTCGGGCGTCGCCAGGTTCTCCCGCTGGATATACATGTTGATGGTGGAGCCGCCGCTGATGGTGTTGTTGTCGATCTTGCC